>JAEELH010000222.1 GCA_016288825.1 Lachnospiraceae bacterium
CTGATAATCTTCCATTCCCATATATGCACACCATGCAAGTTCAATCGGAGAATAATCACCTTCCTCCAGCACTTTACGATCGGGACATTTCTCTGATAAAAGCTTTACAAGGGTGCTTTTACCGCTTCCCTGTATACCTTCGACAAAATATGTCATATTCCGAATTACCCCTTTCGTCATTTAAATCAATCATTTTTGCTCCTTAAGTCACTTTTTTTATTGGTTAAGGAGCAAAAACTAAATTTGCTGTAATATATCCTAAGCCGATAAAACTGAAATATAATATGCATTTTAACATAATGGAGAATTTGTTGCATTTACCATGAAAAAGGTGTCGGATTAAGATAAAACCACATAATGATTTAATGGAAAGGAAGCTCAAAATGGGGCTTTCTTTTTTTTGTCTTTTTTCCATATTCCATTCTTATCTTTATTTTTTTAACCGACAAATTGAAAAAAGCCGAATCATTTAAGCTAATTTGGCAAAAAGCCGAACATTTTAAGACAAAAGGTAAAAAGCCGAATTTGTGTTGCGCAAGAGGGCAACGTAGCGATACTGTAAAAATACAATAGCACCACAGAAAGGAGAAAAATATGTATCGCTATGAACAACCTATCAAACGACAACGAAGCAGTAAGTACGGATGCAACTATTGGACTTTCTGGAGTCGTAAAGTCCGAAGAAATGTTGCAGTGTTTTCAAACCTGGAATATGAGAACCTGCTTACTTTGGAAATGGAACCTGAAGTGGAGTGGTACTGCGAGTACCCCATGGAAACTACAGCATATGTAGGCGGAAAAGAGGAAGCCATATCCTTTGATGTCTGGGTGTATTACGCGGACGGACATGATGCATTTCAAGGAGTGTCCTACTCAAAGGACGACGGCTATCACAAGGAAACAGCTTTCCAAGCAAAATGGTGTACACAAAACGGTCTTCATTATGAACATCGTAGCGAGAAAAACATACATAATGGCAAGTTTTTTATAAGGAATCTTGCCGTACTGGCCGCTAGAGCAAGACGATTTGAAACACCTTCTATAACCGCCGACCAGATGGTTATAGGTTTTCTTTCAGAGATACAGCGAGATACTATTGATAATCTTTCAAGAAGCGGAAGGTTTGAGGATGGACGGACATTGGATTATCTGGCAGATCTTTATTATCGCGGGAAAGTAAGTTTCCATAACATTTCCCACGAGTGTCTTTCTGGGGGAACGGAGGTGATCTACATTGGCAAATAAGAAGTATAATCTTGCAACCCTTGACAGAGAGAGACAGAACTGGCAACAGCCAATACCGGGAAGCTATGATGTGTCTGTTTATTCAACATATCTTCTTAAAAAACAGGCCGTAGATATGTATATTGATGGAATGCCTGTAAAGCAGATAGAAACAGCTACAGGCATTCATTCTTCAAAGCTATGCAAGATGGTAGCGGATTGCCTTAAACCTTCCGTTAATGGTAATGTAGCCGGATATTGCGGACTGATAAAAAGTCCAAAGAAAAGCAGTGGAGATAACCGCCAGAATAAACGGGAATTTCAAACACTTCTTGATAATTATCCGCAGCTAAAGGATTTTATTTCCGGAAACTATTTTGGAGATAAAAAATATACTACCGAGAAAAACATGAATATCAAAACACTTCATACTAGATTCTTAGCAGAATGTTTACGTATTGGCGTGATGCAACACGAATATCCATTTAATACCGCCAATAAAGGATATGTTTCCTTGTGTTCATATATCCATCAGCTTGAAGAGCAGAATACGCGTCTCCAAGCAAAACGATTAGATAAGGACAGCTCACAGAAATTGGCATCAACTGGGTATGGTGAAAGGTTCTCGACAAATGCCTTGTATCCCTTTTCATTAGTTCAGATCGATGGCCATATAATTGACATGATATATACTGTGGAAATCCTTAACGATGACGGAACTGTTGGCAGGCTTGCTGCAACCCGTGCATGGCTTATTGCTGTTATAGATGTGTCAACAAGGTGTATCCTAGGCTATACGCTTTCACAGGAATTCAACTATGATCAGTATGATGTTATGGATGCCATCAAAGATGCGATAGTGCCAAAAGAACTAAAGAAACTGACGATCAAGGGCTTGGCATACCCGTCTAACGGAGGCTTTTATTCTACAGCCCTTCCGGAACTTAAGTATGTACTATTCGATAGTATCATGCTTGATAATGCAAAATCTCATCTGTCCTCTTATGTCCTGGGCAAACTAACTAATGATCTTAAATGCGCTGTGAATTATGGTTCCGTGGCTACGCCCGAGACCCGTGGCATCATTGAAAGATTCTTTGGCACATTAGAAAGCACCGGTTTCCATAAGCTTCCAATGACGACCGGATCCTCTTCGGGTGATCTGAAGCGAAAATACCCGGAAAAAGCAGCTGTCAAATATGAAGTTACATACGATCAGATTGTTGAACTCATGGATGTCCTCATTGCAAGATACAATAATAGTCCTCATAAAGGTCTTGATAATCTGTCTCCGCTTCAGTGTATGCAGCTTAAAATAAGTAAAGCAGGAATGATGCCATATACATTGCCAAAAGAAACCGCTTGCCAGAAGACAGACAAACTGGGTTGGCGTATGGATGAGAGAGTAGTGCGTGGGCATGTAAAGAATGGGAAAAGGCCGTATATACAATTTATGGGAGCGGAATACAGAAGCAGATTGCTCTCATCATCCGGACAGTATGTCGGAGAAAAGATACGGATAGTATACGATCCCCGTGATATATCTAAAATCGAAGCGTATACCGAAGAGGGGATATTTATAGACACCCTTGTTGCAAGGGGCGAATTTGGTACAAAATCGCATTCTGTAAAGACCAGAAAAAATGTCCTGAAACTTGCCCGGGAGAGGGGACGGGAGCATCTCGAATTTGATACCCCGATAGTTGCATACATGGAACATTTGAAGGAAGAGAGTAAAAAAAGCCGGAGGAAGGCTACCCGCTCTGACATAGTAAGACGAGAAACGGGATCCGTTACTCCGGCAGAAGCAGCTGAAAAAAAGAACAATATCATCGAACTGGAAAAGTTCGTAGATTCCGGGAAAAAACTCACGTCGCAAGATGTGAAGGATCTTACCGATAACGAGCTATATGATATTTTGTTTAAGGAAAGGAGCTGACGTAATGAAAACCGTTAAAAGAGTTACAGCCCAAGAAGGAATGTCTGCACAGCAGATATCAGACCTTACCATAAGGTATATCACATCTTCCTACTTTGTAATTCCTACAAAAGGAATACTTGATACCGAGGCAAAGATAAAAACATGGATAACAATAGGTGCCTGTGGCGGAATTATTTATGGGCGGCCAAGGATTGGCAAAACAAGATGTATCTATCACATGGCAAATACACTCAGAAGTGACGCTTATGGTAACCTGCCGGTTATCATATGGAATATCACTGACCACGCGGAGACCGAAAGAAACTTTTATGCATCTTTTTTGATGGCGATGGGATTCGAGTGTCCCAGGAGTAGCACCGCACTTTATATTAAGGAGCGCGTTATCAATGCCCTTATTACTATTGGCTGTGAAACACCATACAGGAGAGTAGTGCTCCTTATAGATGAAGCATGGAAGTTTTATGAAAAGGATTTTGCCTGGCTAATGGATCTGTATAACAATCTTATGAACTGTGATGTACAACTAATGGCCTTTATGTTTGGCACTCGTGAACTGCGAGATTTGAAAACCTATTTTAAACAACGGGGTAAGGATCAGATAATCGGAAGGTTCATGATTAATGAGATTCCATATACCGGCATTAAAAGCGAGAAAGAGCTTAGTTTCTGTTTGGCATCATTCGATAAACAACATATGGTATCTGTCGGTTACGAGCAATTAAAAGACTCTGTTATTGATTTCTATTTTCCGAACGCAAACGGTAAGAGGTTTTTTGACCTGGCAACCGATTATTATTCTGCCTTTATGAGAGTTCGCAAAAAACATGGCATAAGCGCAGACGACATTCCCATGAAATATCTTATTGATTCCTTTGTCATATGCCTTAGCTTATATGGCTTTTATGGGGATATGGCTATAGCTTTCCCCGGAGTAGAAGAGATTACTGAATGTATAGAGCTGAGTGGATATGGAGAGTCAGATGATGAATATGAATTACATAAGCTCGCTTGAATCATGTAATAGTAAGCCATATATTTGGAAAAAAGAATGGGTAAGGCCGAATGAGTCGATCTTCGGGATAATTCTTAATTTCTGTAAGGTTAACGCTTTCAGCGGTCAAATGGCGATAAGAAAACTCAAAGAGGAGCGTAAGAAGATCCTAAGTAGAACCAATTATAAATGTCGTCACGGAAGAATAAGCAATTATATAGAGGATTATAGACATGCATGGTATTCGCACTTACTTCCCAAATGGTATTTCCCACAGATGCAGTTATTTCTGAACATGACCAAATATACAAAAGAGGAACTATATGATACGCATTTGCAGATCTGTCCTGAATGCATAAAGGTGGGATACCATTCATATGGCCACCAAATAATCAATGCGCGAACATGCTATATTCACGACATTCCCCTTATACGTACTAGCTACAAAATGGACGAAGAGTATATAGTGTATGACAAAGATACAGACAAGTTCTGCAATGCCAGGGATCTTATACATCCCGCTCTTAGACCTCGTATGCCCGGTTTAAATACGCCCATCTGGCTTCAAAGAAGGTACTCATACGTGGGACATTATATTACCATGGATAGGTGCATATATCTCGACTTCCGCAAGAATAACCATTCTCCATATATTTTTTTAGTTATGGCAAAATATTCCTGGCACAAAAGATTAAAGTCATGGTCAAAAGATGATGAAGGATTAATCTCAGGATTAAAGAGCGGGCAGAAGGGATTGCCATATGCGGTAAAGCAGTACCTTGATGATAATGACAAGGAAAACCGTATGGATGATATCTATATGTCTTCCGATACCATTTTGCCGTACTTTTTGTATTGCCTTTCTTGGAAC
>JAEELH010000018.1 GCA_016288825.1 Lachnospiraceae bacterium
TTCGGACATGACAACTTTAATCTTGCTCAACATCCTGACCATTCTTTGCTCGGTCCCCATAGTGACGGCAGGTGCGGCACTTACTGCTCTTAATGACAGCGCCATGAGGATGATCGACGGAGAGGGCAATATCGTAAAAAAGTACTTTGAGAGATTTAAGTCCGAGATCAGACAAGCTACACCGGTTTGGATCGTCTTTTTGGCCATAGCGGCATTTTTGTACGTAGATACACTGATCTTCGGAAAGCCTTCGGAGGACACCGGCATCGCATACGGTCTGATCCCGGTGTGGGCACTGATCTTTGTTGCCGGTTGTATCTTTGTCTGGACCTGGCCACTCATAGCCAGGATAGAGACCGGATTTGCCGGAAGCTTGGCAAATGCTGCCAGGCTGGCCGTAGGGGCTTTTCCCCGGACTGTTGTCATGGTGGTGATCTGTGGCCTTTGTGCCTTTGTTTTTGCCAATGAGATGAGGATCCTTCCCATTGCTTTTTTGCTCGGGCTGTCGCTTCCGACTTATCTTTGTGCACTTGTATATAAGCCCAAGATAGATGCAATAATTGAAAATATGTCAGGTTTAAAGACAGATGAAGAGGATAATGATGAGAAAGAAGATTGATGCAGGATACAAAAAAAGACTTGATGAGCGTATAGACGAGCTTAGATGGCTCTATATGGAGCTTTATAATAACGAGCCGGCTTTCGACTATTTTCTGGGGATGATGGAAAAGAATTATCTTGAGCGTTCCGATGAACTCAGAAAGTGGGATAAAAAAAGGACCGAGGACGAAAACTGGTATGCCGATGAAAAGAGACTGGGCATGCTCATGTATGTTGACAGTTTTGCCGGCAATCTAAAGGGCGTTAGGGATCACCTTGATTATGTCAAAGAGACCGGGGTAAACTATCTCCACCTTATGCCGCTTCTTGAAAGTCCTGAGGGCAGATCCGACGGCGGTTATGCTGTGTCCGATTTCAGACAAGTAGAACCCAAACTCGGAACTATGGATGATCTTGCAGGACTCTCGGCTGAGTGCCATGAGAGTGATATTTCCGTTTGCCTTGATTTCGTAATGAACCATACCAGTGAGGATCATGAGTGGGCTAAGAGAGCCAGATCCGGTGATTGGGAGTATCAGCAGAGATACTTCTTCTATGACAACTGGGATATACCTTTTAAATTTGAGGAAACAGTACCTCAGGTATTCCCCCAGACCGCTCCGGGTAATTTCTCATGGTGTGAGGAGGCCGGTAAAGTAGTCATGACTACTTTTTATCCCTATCAGTGGGATCTTAATTATGCAAATCCTGTCGTGTTCAATGACATGACTGACAATATGCTTTATCTTTGCAATCAGGGTGTTGATATCGTACGCCTTGATGCGACGCCTTATATTTGGAAGCAGATCGGTACCACTTGCCGCAATCTTCCGCAGGTCCACACTCTTGTGCGTATGATGAGACTTGCGGCTGAGGTAGTGGCTCCGGGAACCCTTCTTTTGGGAGAGGTTGTTATGGAACCCAAGGAGGTTGTTCCATATTTTGGAACAACAGAAAAGGGAGAGTGCCATCTTCTTTACAATGTGACCACTATGGCCAGCACCTGGCATACTGTGGCTACGTCCGATGTCAGACTTCTTCGTCATCAGCTGGGGACCGTATTTGCTCTGCCTAAGCAGTATGTTTTCCTCAATTATCTGCGTTGTCATGATGATATCGGTTGGGGCCTGGATTACAACTTCCTTAAGCAGTTCGGTGTTGAGGAGGTTTCCCATAAAAAGTATCTCAATGCCTTTTTCAGAGGTTTTATCTATGGCAGCGAGTCCAGGGGAGAGCTTTATAATGACGATCCCAGGCTTGGAGATGCCAGACTTTGCGGGACCACAGCTTCTCTTTGCGGGATAGAGGCGGCCGAGTACGAAAAGGATGATTGGAAGCTTGGACAGGGCATAGCTCTTGATATCATGCTTCATGCCTTCCTTCTGACACAGTCGGGTATCCCTGTGCTTTACAGTGGTGACGAGATAGGTCAGCTTAATGACTATACATACCATGAGGATCCTCTGAAGTGGGATGATTCCAGATATCTTCACAGAGGCGCCCTTCCCTGGGATGAGGTCAAAAAGAGAAAGAGTACCACGGCTCGTCAGGGAAGGATCTACAGGACTATAGCAAAGCTTAGGAAACTTCGTGAGTCCCATATCGTATTCAAAAATGATGCGGATACATGGATCGTAGATACGAGCAATGACCATGTTCTTGGAATAGGCAGATACTATCAGGGACAGAAGCTTATAGCCTTTTTCAACTTTAGCAAGTACGGTCAGACCATATACACGGGAGAAAACGAGCAGTATACGGATCTGATCTCAAGGAAAAAGACGTATGCGGATCGTATCGAGATGGATGGATACAGTTTCCTGTGGCTATATAAAGAATACAAATAATTTTTGCAAAAAGGGGCAGGATTAGGTATAATAAACAAAGATATGTGCAAATATTGGACTTTTTTAATGAAAGGGGACGGTTATGGATCAGAATGTAGATATTAAAAAGGGTTCAAAAAAAACCGCTAAAAAGCCCACGACAAAGAAACCAAAAGTCAAATCCAATGTTAAGGGGATTTCCATCAGATGGAAGCTCATCCTGGGCATCCTTCCGGTAGTTATGATATCTCTTATCGGACTTGCGATCTTCATGGGTAAGAGTGCCAGCAACGAGATGCAAA
>JAEELH010000223.1 GCA_016288825.1 Lachnospiraceae bacterium
CATCCGAATCCTTTGCAAATTTGATCTGCTCCTGAAGAATACGGATCTGACTCTCCAGTTTTTCTTTGTCAAGGGAGGTCTGGCTCTGCTTCTGACGAAGCTCTTCGATGGTCTCGTCCATCTTGGCCATCTCCTCCTCCAAAGCGTTGTACTCGGCGCTGATCTTTTCATCCTGCTTTCTGGAGGAATCCAGGTTATCTCCGGCCAGCTTTCTGTCTGCGGTCAGTTTTTCTTTTTCCTTTTCCAGACGCTCAGCATCCACAAGGAACATATTGATATCAAGCTTTTTGAGTTCTTCCCTCATCTGAAGGAAGTTTCTTGCCTTTTCTGCCTGCTCCTGAAGGGGACCGACCTGACGCTCCAGTTCTCCAAGGATATCACTTATACGGACAAGATCGTCCTCTTCCTCCTGAAGTTTTTTCAGGGATGCAGCCTTTCTTTTTTTGAACTTAACGATACCTACGGCCTCGTCAAAAAGCTCTCGTCTCTCCTCAGGTTTACCGGAGATGATACGCTCGATCTGACCTTGTCCGATAATGGAGTAGCCTTCCTTACCGATACCTGTGTCATAAAAAAGCTCATTAACATCACGAAGCCTGCAGGTCACGCCGTTCATCAGGTACTCACTCTCACCACTCCTGTAAACGCGACGGGTGATGGTAACCTCCTGATAATCAACGGGAAGTACGTGATCCGCATTGTCAAGGGTAATGGAAACATAGGCATAGCTATGAGGCCTGCGGTTTTCCGTACCCGAAAAGATTACGTCCTGCATGCTGGCTCCTCGGAGCTGCTTGGCAGACTGCTCACCAAGAACCCAGCGAACAGCGTCGGCAACATTGGACTTACCGCTACCGTTGGGGCCGACAATGCCGGTAATACCATTATGGAATTCAAGCACGATCTTGTTGGCAAAAGACTTAAAGCCGTGCATTTCTATCGATTTAAGATACATATTATCTCCCAAAAAACTAAATGATATGAGAAGCCTTTTCTTTGTTCATGGCAACAAGAGCATTATAGGCAGCCTCCTGCTGTGCATGCTTTTTTGAACCCGCTTCGCCTGTGCCCAGAACCTTGCCTCTGGCACTTACCTGGGCGGTGTACATCTTGGCATGATCGGGACCGCTCTCGCTGATAATCTCATACACCGGCAGACCCCTGCCCTGATTCTGCAGGATCTCCTGAAGAGTAGTCTTGCTGTCATGATACAATTTTTTGTCTTCAATATCTGTAAGGACAAATCGCAGAACAAAAGCCTGCGCGGCGGAGAATCCGCCATCAAGATAGATAGCGCCGATAAGCGCTTCCATAGCATCCGAAACAACTGAAGGCCTCTGTCTGCCACCTGTTTTTTCCTCACCCGTACCCAGTCTGATGTAGCTTGGCAGGTCAAAATCCCTTGCACACTGCCACAGTGTAGGCTCGCATACGATGGAGGCTCTGAGTTTGGACAAGTCTCCCTCCGGCATATCCGGATAATTATGATATAGATGATCACTGGATATCACTTCAAGAACCGCATCTCCCAAAAACTCCATGCGCTCATTGTACTCACAGTCATGTCTTCCATGCTCATTGGCATAAGAAGAATGTGTGAGAGCCGTAATGGCAAGCTGGCGATCCTTAAACTGGTATCCAATCTTTTCTTCCAGTTTACTTAGATCCATTTTTCACCATAAATATAGAAATATTAAACAATGACAGGTGAGCCAGGGCCCACCCGTCAGTCCAGTTCCTATTAGTCTTCGTTGTTTGTAACGGTAGCCTTGATGAGGTTGACCGCATCACCTACGGTAACGATCTTCTCTGCTGCCTCGTTGTCCACCTCTACGTCAAGTTCCTCCTCAACGCCCATGATGATCTGAAAAACATCAAGGGAATCTGCACCAAGATCGTCGATGAAAGTGGTCTCCATTGTGATCTCATCCTCATCAACTCCAAGTACTTCAGAGATGATCCTCTTAAGCATTTCAAGTTCCATAATAATCCTCCTGTAATCAGCTAAATGCGTTTTCTATTTTTGACTGTATCTGCTGTGTCTTGAATGTGCGGCACTGCAGAATGGTATTACTAACTTCTTTAGATTTTGCACTTCCGTGAGTCTTTACCACAAGACCTCGAAGTCCCAAAAGAGGTGCGCCGCCGTACTCGGATGCATCAAATTTTTTCAGAGTGGATTTAAGGGCGGGTAAAGCAAGGGCTGCACCTAACTTACTAAGGAACGTGGACTTAAGTCCCCTTTTTATCTCCGATATAAGAGTGCTGCCTACTCCCTCATACATCTTAAGAGCCACATTTCCCGAAAAGGCATCGGTAACAATAACATCCACATCTCCCGCAGGAATATCCCTCGCCTCAACACTTCCGATGAAATTAATATCTTTAAGTTCTTTGAGAAGGGGGAAGGTCTCCTTTACCAGAGCGTTACCCTTTTCCTCCTCGGCTCCGATATTGAGGATGCCAACGGTAGGATTCTTTTTCCCAAGAGCGTTCTCAGCGTAGATGGAACCCATCCTGGCGAAAGCAACCATATGCTCCGGCCTGGGGTCTACATTGGCTCCGCAGTCAATAAGAAGAGATGCTCCCTTTTTGGTAGGGATGATAGGTGCCAGAGGCGCTCTTTTTATTCCCTTGACCTTGCCCACTATGAGCTGGCCACCAACAAGGATAGCTCCTGTGGATCCTGCTGAAACAAAGGCATCTGCCTCTCCTGACTTTACAAGCTCAAGTGCCCGTACAAGTGAAGAATCCTTTTTCTTGCGGATAGCTGCTACCGGAGGCTCAGCTGTCTCAATGATCTCGGATGCCTCCACGATGTGGATCCTGGATCTGTCGGCATCACTTCTGCCTGAAAGACATTTTTCAATGTCATCCTTCCTGCCGCAGAGAAAAACCTCTACATCCGGTGCCTTGGCCAGAGCATCGCATACACCGGCAACGATCTCTCCCGGTGCATTGTCTCCGCCCATGGCATCAACCGCTACTTTTGTAATATCTGCCAATTTATCTGTTCTCCTATTATGCTATAATCACTCGAATCAACATAACACAGTTTTATTTCAATATCAAGACAAAAAAACTCCCGAATACCACGATCCGGGAGTTAGTTATTTTTGTTGAAGATTAATCAACTGCTACGATCTCTCTCTTGTTGTATGAGCCGCACTTCTTGCATACCCTGTGGGGCATCATGAGCTCACCGCACTTAGGACACTTAACAAGAGTGGGAGCTGTCATTTTCCAGTTAGCTCTCCTTCTGTCACGTCTTCCTTTGGAAGATTTGTTCTTAGGGCAGATAGACATATCCTTACACCTCCTTCAAACATAATACTTATCGATCATTGCCGGCAAAGACATCTAAAATCTTAGCCATGCGGGGATCAAGAACACTTCTGTCGCAATCGCAGCTTCCGTGATTGAGATCTGTACCGCATACGGGGCAAAGCCCGCGGCAGTCGTCTTTGCATAATACCTTGGGTGGAAGCACGAGAAGAAGCTCATCGGCAACCATCCTGTCTATAAGAAGCTCATTACCATCGAGCCACTGACCGTCCTCGTCCGGATCCGTACTTGCGATCTCATCCGAAATAGGAAAAACCTCATCTACGTGAAGCTCATACTTTTCAGTAACATCACAGGTACATCTGTCACAAGGTCTTGTGACTGTAACTACCGGATCGGCACTGACAGCAAGTGTCCTGCCCTCCTCGTTACTTACCCGGGCTGTATATGTCCCAAGCCGGAGTTTGATCTCAGACCCGGAAAGATCAATGCTTTCGATCTCAAACTCTCCGGTGAAATCCTCACTCGCGCCCTCAGTGGACAAAATACGCGAAACGTCAATGATCATGGTATACTCCTTGTCTGCATCCGGGCATAATGACACACGGACGCAACACTACGATTATAGTCACATACAGGCATCTTGTCAAGGGAAAAATGAAAGGAAACGCCCAAAAAAGCGTTTCCCATAACTTACAGTCTTACTTTCCTTGTATACTCGGTTGGAAGAGACTTGCGACACTTGCCCGTAACAGCTATCCTCCAAAGATCTGCGGCGTATATATCAAGAGTTATAAGCCTAATTATATCCAAAGGAATGTCGGATGATATACGTCCCATCTCACGAAGCTCGTTGACGGAAGCAAATACCCGAAGTCCGTCATCTGACTTAAGATCCGCAAGGTGTTCCTTGCCTCTAGCTGATGCAGCCAGAATATGGATATAAGGGATATAATTATGGTTGGCAAGATACTTGCCGTCCTCCTCTCCTATTCCGAGAAGGATGTGATTAAGTACTCTGGAAATCCTTGTATGGGTCAGATCCTTGCTCTTAAGAATATCAATAAAACTCCTGATATCCGTATACTCATCTCTGTGTGCCAGGATCTTGTTGGAAAGATCCTCTCCACAATCCAGATAATGACTGAAGTCATCCATAGATACCAGTCTCTGATGAAGCATCAGCGAAAGATCCTCTTCAAAAAGGATCATATCTGACTGGTACAACTCCACAAGTGAAGATGCTGCCAGGATCGGCATAAGAGCGATCAGCTGCTTTTTAACAAAACTGAAAGGCTTCTTGGTCAGGATACTGCGGATAGCCTTACCTGAGGCCATCTTGTGTCCGGGTGTGGTAGTCGCACCGGGAACCGGATCGTTATGATCACATCCCTGACGAAGAGTGGGATGAAGCTCAATATCAAGATCCCACTTGGCGATAGCCTTAGCGTATTCAATACCCAGGATGTTATTGGGATGCTCAAGGAAGTCCGAGATGATACTTCCCATGATCTCTCCATCAAGATAAGAAATAAGCGCATTCTCTCTGGCTGCAGTATAACTCTCGCCCCCACGAAGCCTCTCGATAAGAACATCCAGATACTCCTGAGGCTCCTCGCTGAGGACCTCGGCAAGTCTCTTGAAAAGTGTCATGTCATCGGTCTCAGCCCCGAAAACAATGGAATCAACTCCTGCTCTGGCAAGAGTCGCCACTCCACATCTGGCAAAGGTCTCTGCACTGGCGCTGGATGCAACCTGAGGCATACATAAAACCAGGTCGGCTCCGCCGGAAACGGCCATCTTGGCACGCTCATACTTGCTGATGACGCAGGGTATACCGGACTGCATGAAATCACCGCTCATGGCAACGATTATCTGATCAGCTCCCAGTTCATTCCTGGCATAATCCAAAATATACTTATGCCCGTTATGAAAGGGATTAAACTCTGCTATGATTCCAACCTTTTTCATATATAACCTCCGAACCGACAAGATACGTCATATAGAAAGATTATAAGTGCTATGAGCGGCTTTTGTCAATAAAAGGAGCAGGATGATAAACATCACTGCCCCCTTATGGTTACAAACTATACAGAAAAGGATCCAACCGTGTTCTTTAACTCAAAAATACTCTTTTCTACCTCGTCTGCCTCTATCGACACGCTCTCACCGGCCTCAGCGATCTCCTGAAGATTATCATTAACAGAGCGAACCGAGATATTGAGTTCCTCCTGAGATTTTCCGATCTCATCAAGGGTACCCGTGATCTGCTGGATAGACGCCGAAATCTCTTCCGTAGAAGCTCCGATTTCCTGACTTACCCTTGCATAATACTCAGTGTCATCTCGGTAGTTCTCAGCCAATTGCTGAAGTCCCTCATAATCCTTAAGTACTGTCGTGTTAATAAACTCAAGAACGTCCATACTTTCTTTTGATAGTTCTTCAACATTTTTCATAACCCTGGTCGTGATCTCATTTACCTTGTCGATCTCCTGAGCCGTACTTTGTGAAAGCTGACCTATTTCTGTTGCAACTACAGCAAAGCCCTTACCTGCTTCACCCGCTCTTGCAGCCTCAATTGATGCATTAAGAGCCAAAAGGTTCGTCTGGCCAGCAATAGCTTGTATGGATTCGGACACACTCTTGATCTCCATGATAACCTTGGCACCTTCAATGGCCGCTTCCAGTTTTTCCCGGCTTTCTTCAGCTACTCGAACCGCTTGATCCTTGTTTTCGATCATCTCCGGTACCATACGGACAACCTGCTCTTGCGTTTCATTGGCCTTTGTAACCATGTTCTGGGCATCTTGTGCAAGTGAATCCACAGAATCCGCAACATCACTGCAGGTAGTGCCGATCACACTGATATTGTTTGTCTGGCTTTCAATATTTGCACCCGTCTCCTGCATAGCTGCACTGATGGTCGTGATATTTTCACTCATGGTACCGATCTGTCCGCTGGCTTCAGACATTTTTTCCTGGATATATTCAGACTCGCTTCGCGTTTTTTTGATCGTCTCTATAAACTGATCCTTAAGGATAACAATATAGTAGTTTATCTCATCCGCCTCACTGTCAAAGGACTTCATATCGCTGTCCGATACCATCTTTTCTTTGATAAATATCTTAAGCTCATCTACCGGCGCCAGCTGCTTCTTGACTATCACTCCAATAACTATAACAAGAAGGGCAACACATACCAAAAGACAGATCAGACTGATGATCACCATCTTAAAAATGGGTTCGTTAATAACGCTCCTTTGAATAGACGTAACAAGTATCCATCCGCAGGAATCCACATTTTCCGAAGCAAAAAGTGATGTATTTCCGTTATAATCCTTTGCGGTAAGAATAGGGGTTCCCGAACCTCCGAGAAGCGAAGACAACTGAGGCATAGCCTGACCCAATGCTATAGCCTTATCCTCGCCGGGCAGATACTCCTCATTGGGATGGCAGATAAAATTCCCGGCAGAATCTATCAGAAAACCATATTTTCCATTTTCGGTCTCTACTGCTTCTACAGCCGAATTGATCGTATCAAGTGTATAATCCGCACCAACAACGGCAATAAGCTGGGTTCCGGAATAAACAGGCGAAGCAACCGTAACACACATTCCGCCAACAAGGACATCCATATAAGGATCGGTAACGACAGTATGTCCTTCATCCTTTGCCTTTATATACCAACCACGAGCTGTAGGATCATATCCTTCCGGTATTGACGCCTCAGTATTGGACTGAACAAAGTTTTTATTTTCCGTACCAATGTAAAGGTTTAAAAGATTCTCTCTTCCGTCACCAAAGGAGTCCACAATAGCCTGCATCATATTATCGGAAACACCAGAAGATGCCGCCAGATCCGTAACACTGAGCGCAACACCTTCCGTCATGGTCTTTTCCGAAGCAAACCATTCATTGATCTTTTCAGCGGATAATCGTGCATCTTTGGCAAGATTCTGCTTTGATCTGCTCATGATGGTGTTACCGGAGATCATGATAACCACCAGACTCAGTACCAGCATTGCGATAATGTTGATCACACAAACGAAAAATACAAGCGTACCACGTATTGTTTTAAATGGTTTCATCATAACTGCTGCCTCCTGATTTAAGCATACCTAAAACAAACAATGCTATTCTACGTTATCACATTAAACTAATCAAGTAATAAATATCATAATCATGACCTCAATTTCAAAAAATATTACTCTTGTTACAACGGATAATAGTGCTATAATGAATAGCGTCCGTTACATTTTAATAAGAAAGGTGGAAAAAATGAACGTTTTAGTTATCAATTGCGGGAGTTCTTCCCTTAAGTATCAGGTGATCGATACTGATTCCGAGCAGGTTCTTGCCAAGGGACTTTGCGAGAGAATCGGCATCGACGGCCGTCTGGTTTATCAGAAGACCGGACTTGACAAAGAGATCACAGACGCACCCATGCCTACACACAAGGAAGCTGTTTCCATGGTGCTCGAAGCTCTTGTCAATGAAAAGACAGGCGCCCTTAAATCTCTTTCAGAGGTTGGCGCTGTTGGACACAGAGTAGTCCATGGCGGCGAGAAATTTACAGAATCATGCCTTATTACAGACGAGGTTATCAAGGCTGTTGAGGAGTGCAACGATCTGGCACCTCTTCATAACCCTGCTAATATCATTGGTATCAATGCTTGCCGCGAGCTTATGCCCGGCGTTCCCATGGTCGGCGTTTTTGACACAGCCTTCCATCAGACCATGCCTGCCAAGGCTTATATGTACGGCATCCCTTATGATTACTATGATAAGTATAAAGTTCGCAAGTACGGCTTCCACGGAACCTCTCACAGCTATGTTTCCAAGAGAGTTTGCGAGTATGCAGGTCTTGATATCACAAAGACCAAGACCATCGTTTGCCACCTTGGCAACGGTTCAAGCATCTCTGCCGTAGACGGCGGAAAGTCCATTGATACATCCATGGGACTTACTCCCCTTGAGGGACTTATCATGGGAACCCGCTGCGGTGACATCGATCCCTCTGTTGTTGAATTCATCGCTAACAAGGACAACCTCGACATCGCAGGTGCTATGAACGTTCTCAACAAAAAGTCAGGTGTTGACGGTATTTCCGGAGTATCCTCAGACTTCAGAGATCTGTGGGCTGCAGCTGATAACGGCAATGAAAAGGCAAAGCTTGCCCTTGATATGTTCTGCTACAGAGTTGCAAAGTATGTAGGCTCCTATGTAGCTGCCATGAATGGCGTAGACGATATCGTATTTACTGCCGGTATCGGTGAAAATGATGCGGGAGTCCGCGAGAAGGTTCTTGAGAATCTTACATATCTCGGCATCACCGTTGACAAAGCAAAGAACGACGCTACTCACGGCGATGAGGCTAAGATCTCAACAGATGATTCCAAGGTTGCGGTATATGTTATCCCTACCAATGAGGAGCTCGCTATTGCAAGAGAGACTGTTGCTCTGATCTAAATCATTAACGAAATGATCATAGTTAACGTCATCGATGACGCTAAATAAAATTAAGGGCCGGGTGTAAATGGTTTTGCCACTTACATTCGGCCCATTTTGTTTTTAGAATCCTCCAAACATCCTTACTGCCTGGAAAACCACAAATATCAGGATCGCTATGATCATAACACGTATAAACCTTTTTTTATAATCCATCTTAACATACCTCACATCTGGTGCCGTACTACGGCATACTCATCATCATTACGATAAAAAGGGCAGCTTCTCTGCTGCCCTGTTATAAATCTGTAATAATCGTCCTCGTCCATATCTACGCTGCAGTAGTATGCCTCGTCATCCTCGTCATACTCATAGTACGCACAGCTGTCACACATATTGCCTCCTATATTAATGATGGAAAAGGCGAAGACCCGTAAAGCTCATTACGATGCCGTACTTGTTGCAGGTCTCGATAACATTGTCATCTCTGATGGAGCCGCCGGGCTGAGCGATGAACTCTACGCCGCTCTTATGGGCTCTCTCAACATTGTCACCAAAGGGGAAGAAAGCGTCTGATCCAAGTGAAACACCCTTCATGGTATCAAGCCATGCTCTCTTTTCCTCTCTGGTAAATACTGAAGGCTTCTCAGTAAAGATATTCTCCCATGCACCGTCAGCAAGGACATCCATGTAATCCTCACCAATGTAAAGATCGATGGAATTGTCTCTGTCAGCACGTCTGATATCGGACTTAAAAGGAAGATTTAAAACCTTGTCGCTCTGACGAAGGTACCAGTTATCAGCCTTAGATCCGGCAAGACGGGTGCAGTGGATACGTGACTGCTGACCTGCTCCTATACCGATAGCCTGACCGTCCTTGACATAACAAACGGAATTGGACTGGGTATACTTAAGAGTGATCATTGAGATTGCAAGATCCCTCTTTGCCTCCTCCGTAAGATCCTTGTTATCTGTAACGATATTTGCAAAGAAAGCATCATCGATAACCAGCTCATTGCGTCCCTGCTCAAAGGTAATACCGAATACTTCCTTACGCTCAAGCTCACGGGGCTCATAATCTGGGTCGATCTCAACTACATTGTAGCCGCCCTTTTTCTTAGCCTTAAGGATCTCAAGTGCCTCAGGCTCATATCCGGGAGCGATAACGCCATCAGATACTTCTCTTGCAATGATCTTAGCAGTGGAAACATCACATACGTCGGAAAGAGAAATGAAATCTCCGAAACTGGACATACGATCTGCACCGCGAGCTCTGGCATATGCACACGCAAGTGGAGTCCACTCGATATCAAGATCCGCTACCCAGTAGATCTGCTTAAGTAGATCCGTAAGAGGAAGACCTACGGCCGCACCTGCGGGAGAAACGTGCTTAAAAGATGTAGCTGCAGGAAGTCCTGTTGCTCTCTTAAGCTCTTTAACAAGTTGCCAGCCATTGAAAGCATCCAGGAAGTTGATATATCCGGGTTTTCCATTGAGAACCTTGATGGGAAGCTCGCCCTCTTCCATGTAAATACGTGAAGGCTTCTGATTAGGGTTACATCCGTATTTGAGTTCTAATTCTTTCATCCTGCTCTCCTCTATTGATTCTTGTTAACTATACGTGTCTCAGTATTACCATTATTAAGATCAATATATCTTACAAACAATGAAACCTTATTGTCTGAATCCAGACTCTCCCAAAGATTGTTGGTGAAGGAATCTATATCGCCCTTGAACTCTACCAGTGTAGGCTCTCCCTCAAAGCTGGGAAGCGGATCTCCGTCTCCAAGATAGGTATGGATGAATCTGCCCTCTCCTGCCTTGGGATGATCATATGAAAAAGTAATACGATCACAGCCGTTGGGATCACCGCAGTTGCTCTTGAGAATGGACATCATGTAGGAAAAATCTCCTGCCTTAGGCTCAACCACACCTGAAATACGAGGTGTATAATTAGGTGCATCCGGCTCAAAAGCACGGCTTCTGAGGCTCTGCTCAAAAGTAAGTCCCTTGGCAAATCCATTGTACACAGTGTCTGTCTGATCCCCGTTGGTAACAATGGTCTTATCCTCGTATACACGAACAGGAGCGTAAATGATAAGGCTGGGATCCTCAAGCTTTGACTCATCAAAAGCCTGAGTTCTAATACCGTCCCCATCCTCAACAAAAACACGATTACGGCTGTTGGAACTGCGTCCCATAATGAAGTATGCGATCACAGCGTTTTGTCCGTCATCGGACTTTCCGATAACGATACCACGTCCGGGATAGGACTCTCTTCCGGCTTCTTTAAAAAGATCTGTTTTAATCATAAATCCTCCAGGTTAGTCACAATGAAAAGTTTACTTTGCCGTTAAGAAAACCCCGGCAGTTTTTGCTACCGGGGAATTATAACATAGAATCCGATTTACAGGAAGATGTACTTGCAAATGAAGAGGATTGCAAGAACATACATAAGAGGTGTTACCTTCTTCTTGTCTGACATAAAGATGTTGCAGATCGTATTGATGATCACGTAAGAGATAACTCCAAATGCGATACCTTCTGAAATTGAGTAGCAAAGAGGCATTGTGATGATCGCAAGGTATGCGGGAATGCTCTCTCTGTAATCAGCAAAGTCGATCTTTACGATGGATGAGATCATAAGGAATCCGACAAAGATAAGTGCGGGTGCTGTAGCAAATCCGGGGATTGCTGTGAAGATGGGTGCGAACAGGATAGCTACCAGGAAAAGAAGTCCGGTAACAACAGATGTAAGACCTGTACGTCCGCCTGCACCAACACCTGCAGAAGACTCTACGTAAGTTGTGGTTGTAGATGTACCAAGGATAGCACCTGCAGTTGTTGCAACAGCGTCTGCAAGAAGGGCACCCTTGATGCGGGGAAGCTTGCCGTCCTTATCAAGGAATCCGGCCTTCTCGGAACATCCGATAAGAGTTCCCAGTGTATCAAAGATATCAACAAACAGGAATGAGAAAACAATGGTAACGAAGTTAAAGATTCCTACTCCGTTAAAAGAACCATCTGAAAATCCTGTAATAGCTGCACCGAAGGTCTCACCAAGCTTGGTGAAATCTGTCATAGCCATTGTAGGATACAGTGAGTAGAATCCGTTATCAAAATCAGGAACATAAAGGCCAACAGCCTGAGCGATCATGCCAAGGATCCATGTTGCAAGGATACCGATCAGGATAGAACCCATAACCTTCTTTGTGTAAAGAACAGCTATAAGAAGTACTCCGATGATAGCAAGGATAGCACAGATACCTGCCTGATGGAACTCACCGCGGAATGCTACATAGGAAACAAGAGTTGAATCGTTATTTACAACGATGTTAGCGCCCTGCATTCCAATGAAGGCAACGAAAAGTCCGATACCTGCAGAAACACCAAGCTTAAGTGTTGCGGGAATAGCATTGAAGATAGCCTCACGAACATTTGTTACAGAAAGGATGATGAAGATGATACCTTCTACAAGTACTGCTGCAAGAGCAACCTTCCAGCTGTAGCCGAAAGCGCCACATACAGTAAATGCAAAGTAAGCATTCAGTCCCATTCCGGGTGCCAGCGCAAAAGGATAATTGGACATAAATGCCATGCAAAGTGTTCCGATAAAGGAAGCAAGGCATGTAGCGATAAGAACCGCTGTAGCATCCATTCCTGAAGCTGACAGGATGTTGGGGTTTACTGCAAGGATATAAGCCATCGTCATGAAGGTGGTAAGACCTGCAATGACTTCAGTCCTCACATCGGTGTTGTTTTCCTTGAGCTTGAAAAACTGTTCCATTTTACTCCTCCTAAGTAATGTTAATTGTTTCCGGCCCACAAAAAGACCGAATACATTTTAATATAAGACACAATATCTTGTATATGAAACAAATTGCTACAATTATATGTCTTAAATAAATAAAATAGGTACATTTTGACCAAAGGTGCCGATACACCTTCGACACAAAAGTACAGGGTACAAATGCGTCACATTTAAACCCTGTACCTTTAGATTTTCATTATGACTGCGGCTCACAGGTAAGTCTGATATGAAGCCTCCTTAAGATATCTGCATCCGATGCAGGAAGTATCCTGGTGGAATGCATCTCCAGATCCCTAAGCTGGGGCAGTGCCTCCAAGGCAGCCTTTGCGTCCTCGCTCTCTGCAGAGGAAATGGAAAGTGCCGTAAGGACCTCGTCGCAGTGAAGCGTAGGATCACTGCTTCCCAAAAACTTTGTGCGAAGCCTTGTAATAGGTGCCAGCGCCTCAGGTGAGATAACATGCTTTTTATGATCTACACCGGCGATCTCCTTAAGAGCATTAAGAAGAGTTGCTGCAGGTGCACCGAGAAGCTCGGAAGTCTTACCTGTCATTATCATACCATCCGGAAGTTCTATAGCTGCGGCAGGCTTGCCTGTAGCCTCTTCTCTGACCAGTGCTCCCTTGACCACTGACCTGTCACTGACAGTAACACCGGCCTGCTTAAGCAGTGACTCCAGCTTTTTAACAGCTGATCTTGAACCTGTACCGGCCTTCAGCTTACATACCTCATCATAGTAGCGGCGGATGATCTCCTGGCGGGCAGCCTCGCAAACCGCCTCATCATCAAAGATGCAGTTTCCGGCCATATTAACGCCCATATCCGTAGGCGACTGATAGGGGCATTCGCCATAGATTTCCTCAAATATCCCGCGAAGTACAGGGAAGATCTCCACATCTCTATTGTAATTTACAGTCGTCTCTCCATAAGCCTCCAAATGGAAAGGATCGATAATATTGATGTCCGCAAGGTCGGCTGTAGCAGCCTCGTAAGCAAGATTGACCGGATGCTTGAGAGGCAGGTTCCAAATAGGGAATGTCTCAAACTTAGCATATCCTGCTCTTACTCCCCTCTTGTTTTCATGATAAAGCTGGGAAAGGCAGGTAGCCATCTTACCGCTTCCGGGTCCCGGCGCAGTTATGACCACCAGCGGACGGGAAGTCTCAATATAATCATTTTTACCAAAACCTTCATCAGAGATGATATGCTCTACATTATCCGGATACTCTTCTATCCTGCGAAGAATGTAGGATTTGATGCCAAGTCCCTTAAGTTTTTCTCTGAACCTGTCTGCAGCCGCCTCACCGGTATACTGGGTGATACAAACACTGCCCACATAAAGTCCAAGTTTCTGGAAGATGTCCATAAGACGGAGCACGTCCTGATCGTAGGTAATACCGTAATCACCACGCATCTTTCCCGATGCAATGGCTCCTGCAGAAATCGCGATCACGATCTCCGCATCTTCCTTCATGGTAAGAAGCATCTGCATCTTGGAATCCGGCATAAATCCGGGAAGCACACGGCTTGCATGGTAATCATCAAAGAGTTTGCCGCCAAACTCCAGATAAAGCTTGTCTCCAAACTTCGCTATCCTCTCTCTGATGTGCTCAGACTGCATCTTAAGGTATTTGTCATTATCAAATCCGTTTTTCATCTTCTGCTTCCTCTAAATGTTATTTCAAAAATGCACTACGACATTACATCATATTGCTAAGAGATATAATTGTCAATTTCTTTGTCCCGTAAATCACAACGTTTGACTTCTTACAAGTCCCTCCTTGTCCACTTTTGAAAGATGCTTTATCTTTGCTTCCCGGGACATGGCGGAGCTTTTATCATCAAATTCTTCAAGATATGCCAAAGTCACAGGTAGGCGGCTTCTTGTATATTTGCTTGCCGTCCCCCGATTGTGATTTTCAAGCCTCTTCTCAATATCGTCCGTATATCCGGTATAAAGTGAACCGTCACTGCACCGGAGCATATATGTATAGTACTTTTTCATGAAAGTAGTCTCCGGGCATTTCCGCCCATAACAAGTTCAAAATCGGACTCCGGCAATCCAAGAGATCTGATAAAACCTATGGATTCCTCCGGATCACTCCAAGGGCTGTCCGTCCCAAAAAGGATACGCTCCGGTCCAAATGAATCATAAATACGCATAAATCCATCTCTGTCCAAAAGAGGTATCGATGTGACCGGCTCAGAAAAGCCTTCTGCGGTATGGAGTTTTCCAGTTGAAAATGCAGTATCCAGCATATATCCTGTTTCGGACAAAAGCTCCGGCACTTCCTCCCATTGTCCCCATCCCCCCATATGAGCCAGAATAAGAGGTATATCTCCAAGGGACTCCCATACTCTCCTGGCCATCTTGGGAGAACAAAGATCCAGTTCGGGAAAACCGATATCTATTCCCGTATGTGTAATGGTAAAAAGTCCGAGTTCGGACGCATAAGACATTATACGAAGAAACTTCACGTCGTCCAAGGCACATCTCTGATAAACCGGGTGTATCTTAACCCCACGAAGCCCCAGATCTCGGATAGTTTTTATAACCTGCTTATAGTTTTCCGTGTCAGGATGGATAGCCCCCACGGAAAAAAGTCCGGTTTCAGACGTTGTCTCATTGATCCTTGCCGAAGATTCATTAATAGTATCAACCTGCTCCGGTGTTGTAGCAACCGGTAGGATCACAGCCAGTTCAATACCCGCTTTCTTCGACGACTCAGAAAGCCCAGCTTCCGTACCGTCTGAAAACGGTCGAACCCCTGCGGTGTGACTAAGCTTTTTTATGGCCCGCTCTGAGATAGAGTCAGGAAATGTATGCGTATGTATGTCTATCATAAAATCTCGTCCATTATCTAAAACCTAAAGCCAAACCGCCCATCCTGATCACAAAAGCAACTATCCAGGCAACAACGCATTGGAAGACCACCATACGAACAGCTGCAGAAAGTCCGGCTTCTCTTTTGACAGTAGCCACTGCTGCTATGCAGGGAGTATATAGCAGACAGTAGATCAGGAAAACAAAGGCCGTAAGCCCACTCAGCTGACTTGCTAGCATTTCCGAACTTCCGTAAAGAACTGTCAGCATGGAAACCACGCTTTCCTTTGCCAGAAATCCGGAGATGAGAGATGTAACCATCTTCCAGTTTCCAAATCCCAAAGGTGCAAAGATCGGCGCGATAATTCCTGCCAAAAGGGCAAGGATACTTTTCTCCGAATCGGAAACCATGTTAAAGTAGGGACTGAAATTCTGAAGAAACCACACGATGATGGTTCCAATAAAGATCACTGTAAAGGCTCTCTGGATAAAGTCTTTTGCCTTGTCCCACATGAGAAGCAAAACATTCTTCGCACCCGGAAGCCTGTAGTTGGGAAGTTCCATAACAAAGGGAACCGCTTTTCCCTTGTAGATAGTGTTTTTTCCAACCACTGCTGTCAGGATAGCAGTCATGATCCCCGTGAAGTAGAGAACTATCATGATGAGCGCTCCGTGTCCGGGGAAAAAGGCAGCCACAAAGAAACCGTATATAGGCATCTTGGCGCTGCAGCTCATAAAGGGAATGAGAAGCTGCGTCATTTTTCTGTCTCTGTCAGAGGGAAGTGTCCTTGTTGCCATAATAGCCGGTACGCTGCATCCGAAGCCCATAAGCATGGGAACTATGCTTCGGCCGGAAAGACCTATCTTTCGAAGAAGCTTGTCCATGAAAAAGGCAACCCTGGCCATATATCCGCTGTCCTCAAGGAGAGAGAGGAAAAAGTACAGGATAACAATAATAGGCACAAAACTGAGTACAGAACCAACGCCCGTGAAGATTGCCTCTATTATCAGCGAATGAACAGCCGGGGAAACATCTGCTGCCGCCAAAATAGCATCCACCTTATCTGTCACAAAGGCTATGCCCTGCTCCAAAAGGTCCTGGAAAAAGGCACCGATCACATTAAAAGTCAGGTAAAAAACCAGACTCATGATCACAATAAAAGCAGGTATTGCCGTCCACTTGCCTGTAAAGATGCGATCAAGCTTACGGCTTCTGATGTATTCCTTGCTTTCTCTTGGTTTGACAACAGTCTGTGTGCACAACTGACGAATAAATGAGAAACGCATATCCGCCATGGCCGCAGAACGATCAAGTCCACGTTCGGACTCCATCTGGGAAATGATATGTTCCAGAGTTTCCTGCTCATTTTGATCAAGTTTCAAGGCCTCCGAAACGATAGGATCTCCCTCTATGATCTTGGTAGCTGCAAATCTTATGGGAATCCCGGCCCTCTCCGAATGATCCTCAATAAGGCTCATCACAGCATGAACAGCACGATGCACTGCACCACCGTGGTCCTCTTTATCACAAAAATCCATACGTCCCGGCTTCTCTTCATACTTTGCAATATGGATCGCATGAGCCACAAGTTCCTCTATTCCCTGATCCTTTGCTGCGGAAATAGGCACAACAGGCACCTGTATCAGCTGCTCCAAAAGATTGATCTTGACGGCCCCACCGTTGCCGGCCATCTCATCCATCATATTGACTGCGATTACCATGGGAATATCCAATTCCAAAAGCTGCATGGTAAGATACAGATTTCGCTCAATATTGGTGGCATCGATTATATTTATAATGGCCGAAGGCTTTTCTTCAAGCACGAACTTTCGCGAAACGATCTCCTCACTGGTATAGGGAGACATAGAATAAATACCCGGAAGATCAACAACCTCCGTATTAGGATAGCCCTTGATAGCCCCGCTTTTTCTGTCTACCGTAACACCGGGGAAATTGCCTACATGCTGGTTGGAACCTGTGAGACGGTTAAAAAGTGTGGTCTTTCCGCAATTCTGATTTCCCACAAGTGCAAAGGTCAAAAGACCGCTTTTCTTTTTCTTGCTCTTGTGCTCCACGTTGTAGTCATGGGTAGAAACTTCCTCACCCAAAGCCGGATGGGGAACTTCCTTAACCAAGATCTTTCCGGAAGTTTCATCATCAACAGGAGTCTCTCTGATATTCTCTATCTCAATCTTTTCAGCATCAGCAAGACGAATGGTCAGTACATATCCTGAGACCCGAAGTTCCATGGGATCTCCCATGGGCGCATATTTGATAAGTGATACCTCTCCTCCGGGGATAAGGCCCATATCAAGAAAATGCTGGCGCAAAGCACCGCTTCCGCCAACAGATGTTATGGTCGCTGTTTGTCCGATTTCAAGTTTACGTAGATTCAATGTAAATTTTCTCCTTATTTCCGGATTTCACAACCAATTCTACCCCATATTTAATTCTTTTTCCAACTAAATAATGTACAAAAAAAGTGCACACCCAATGGATGTGCACCTTTAATAATGATCAATGCTTAAACTTATGCATTTACGATCTGACCGAAGTCGGGCTTCAGAGAAGCTCCTCCGATAAGGCCGCCGTCGATATCGTCCTTGGAAAGAAGCTCTGCAGCATTGCCTGCGTTCATTGAGCCGCCGTACTGGATACGAACAGCCTCTGCTGTAGCTGCGTCATACATCTTTGCAATAAGATCACGGATAAGCTTGCAAACTTCCTCAGCCTGATCAGCTGTAGCAGTCTCGCCTGTTCCGATAGCCCAGATAGGCTCGTAAGCGATAACAAGGTTCTTAACCTGATCAGCTGTGATATCAGTAAGATCCCACTTGATCTGTCTCTCGATCCACTCCTTGTAAGTACCTGCCTTACGAAGTGCAAGAGACTCGCCGCAGCAAAGGATAGGCTTAAGGCCTGCCTCAAATGCCTTTTTAACCTTGGCATTGATAAGGATATCGTTCTCACCGAAGATATCTCTTCTCTCTGAGTGGCCGATGATGATGTACTCAACACCTGCATCCTTAAGCATAGGTGCGGAAATCTCACCTGTGAAAGCTCCCTTGTCCTCGATGTAGAAGTTCTCAGCACCAACCTTTACATTGGTTCCCTTAACAGCCTCAGCAACGGGAACGATATCGATTGCAGGTACGCAGAAAACAACATCTACGTCATCATTCTTAACGAGGGGGATAAGCTCCTCGCAAAGAGCCTTTGCCTCACTGGGAGTCTTATTCATCTTCCAGTTTCCGGCGATAATTCTTCTTCTAGACATTTTCTTTCTCCTTTTATACTTAAATATTACTTATCATTTGCAGCTGCAACACCGGGAAGCTCCTTACCCTCAAGGAACTCAAGTGAAGCACCACCGCCGGTAGAGATGTGGCTCATCTTGTCACCAAAGCCCATCTGGTTAACAGCTGCTGCTGAATCACCACCACCGATGATAGTTGTTGCATCTGTATCAGCAAGTGCCTGAGCAACTGCCAGAGTACCCTTTGCAAGTGTAGGATTCTCAAATACACCCATAGGTCCGTTCCAAACAACGGTCTTTGCACTCTTAACCTCATTAGCGAAAAGTTCTGCTGTCTTGGGTCCGATATCGCAAGCTTCCTTGTCAGCAGGAATAGCTGTGATATCAACAACCTCTGTAGCAACCTCTGCATCAATGGGATCAGGGAAAGAATCAATAACTACGGAATCAACGGGAAGAAGAAGCTTCTTGCCTGCAGCCTTAGCCTTTTCGATCATCTCCTTGCAGTAATCGATCTTGGTATCATCGCAAAGTGACTTTCCGATCTCATAGCCCTGTGCCTTTGCAAAAGTATAAGCCATACCACCGCCGATAATAAGTGTATCGCACTTCTCAATGAGGTTGTTGATAACGTTGAGCTTGTCAGCAACCTTTGCTCCGCCAAGGATAGCAACGAAGGGACGAACCGGATCCTCTACTGCCTTGCCGAGGAAATCGATCTCCTTCTGCATAAGGTAACCAACTACTGCTGTATCAACA
>JAEELH010000224.1 GCA_016288825.1 Lachnospiraceae bacterium
AGGCGTGATAACCGCTCTTATGGCCAGGGGTATCAACTCTTCCGTAGCAGCGCCCCTTGGCGTTTATCTTCATGGTCTTGCAGGCGATGCCGTAAGGAGCGAACGATCCGCAGAGTCCATGAGAGCCATAGATATTGTTAATGGTTTGGATAGTGTTTGGCAGGTATTATAAAATGGATAAAAACAGATTACTTGCAAAGATAGATCTTGATGCAATAGATCATAATATATACGAGGTTTCTAAAAGACATCCGGGAAGGCCTTTGATGTATGCGGTACTAAAGGCTGACGGATACGGACACGGAGCTGTGCCCATTGCAAAAAGCCTGGAGGACAATGAGCTTATTTACGGTTATGCGGTTGCAACTACCGAGGAGGCTTTTGAACTCAAAAATGCGGGGATGAAAAAACCGGTATTGATCCTCGGATATACTTTTGAACATACGTATAAAAGAGTAATAGAGTCTGATATCAGACCAACTATTTTTACCCGTGAGATGGCTGAGGGATATGCCAAGTGTGCAAAAGAACTTGGAAAAACCGTTAAGTGTCATATCAAGATCGACACCGGTATGAACAGGATAGGATATCCGGTAACGGCCGAAGCAGCTGATGAGATAGCAGGCATTTTTTCGGACAAGTCATTGATCCCAGAGGGGATATTTACTCACTTTGCCAGAGCCGATGAAGTTGATAAATCCGCAGCCATCAGGCAGTACGAAGCCTTTACTTCCATGATCGAAATGCTAAGGGAGAGGGGAGTAGAGTTTACCGTAAGACACTGTTCCAACAGTGCTGCGTCAATGGAACTTACGGATGTGGAGCTCGACGCTCTCAGGCTGGGCATAGTCATGTATGGCCTATGGCCCTCTGATGAGATGAAAAGGGATTTTGATCTTAGACCGGCACTTTCATTGTACAGCCATATAGTATACATAAAAGATGTTGCAGCGGGTGAAGCTATCAGTTACGGCGGAACCCATGTTACGGATAGACCGTCGAGGATCGCAACTATTCCGGTAGGATATGCAGATGGCTATGCAAGAAGCCTTTCGGACAAGGGAGAGGTGTTGATACGCGGAAAGCGGGCGCCTATTTGCGGCCGTGTATGCATGGATCAGATGATGGTGGATGTTACGGATATTCCTGAGGCGGCCCTTCTTGACAGGGTCACACTAATCGGAAGTGACGGAGACGAAAGTATCAGTCTGGAGGAGCTTGGTCTGATTTCGGACAGGTTTAATTATGAGTTTGCCTGTGACCTTGGAAACAGGATCCCAAGGATATATGAAAAGGGTGGAATGCAGGTGGACAAAAAGCAGTATTACGATTAAAGAGGTGATAATTTGGGCGAATCTTTAGGATCGCGGATCAAGGGGTTATTTTCGAATAAGGGTAGCGGTGAGCCTGATGTAACGGAAGAAGATGTTATATCAATGGTCCACGAGGGTCATGAGCAGGGTGTTTTTCTGGCGCAGGAAGCTAAGATGATCCAAAATGTCTTTGCCTTTAATGACATAGATGCCAAGGACATCATGACTCACCGCAAGGATATTGTGGCTCTCGACGGGGAAAAGACCCTGAGGGAGACCATCGATATCTTTATGGATAATCATTACAGCCGTTTCCCTGTATATCTTGGGAATTTGGATAATATCATAGGCACGATCCACATGAGAGAACTCTTTTTCTTTTCCATGCATGAGGAAGATCTGAAAAGGAAGATCAGGGATCTTGACGGGCTTATGAGAAAGCCGGAGTTCGTGCCGGAGACCCACAGTATACATACGCTTTTTACCCAAATGCAGATCCAGAAAAAGCACCTGTATATTGTTACGGATGAGTACGGTCAGACCAGCGGGCTCATCACTCTTGAGGATATCCTTGAGGAGATCGTGGGCAATATCGAGGACGAGCATGACGATGAGACCGGAAGCATAGAAACACTTCCGGGTGGTGCCTTCAGAATGGAGGGTAGCACCACGCTTTCGGAGGCAGGAAAGTGTCTGGGCATCGAGTTTGAGGACGAAGATGTGGACACCCTCAGCGGCTTCATGGTAATGAGATACGGAAGCGTTCCGGATGATGATGAAGTTATAGACATTTTAGCCTATGGATATAGGTTTGTATCCGACAAAATTTGTGACCATATTGTTCAGATGGCGACGATATCCCTTGAAAGCAAGGGTACAAATATGATAAACTAACATAGTTATATTTTAGATGTGATAGGAGAGTTTTATGTCAGGACATTCAAAGTTCGCAAACATCAAGCACAAGAAAGAAAAGAACGACGCTGCCAAGGGTAAGATCTTTACCATTATCGGTAGAGAGATCGCAGTTGCGGTTAAGGAGGGCGGTCCGGATCCGGACAACAACTCCAAGCTTCGCGATGTTATTGCAAAGGCAAAGTCCAACAACATGCCCAACGACACAATTGAGCGCGGTATCAAAAAGGCTGCAGGTGATCTTGGCGGAGTTAATTACGAGTCAGTTACATATGAGGGCTACGGTCCCAGCGGAACTGCTATCATAGTTCAGGCCCTTACGGACAATAAGAACCGTACAGCTGCCAATGTCCGCAACGCTTTTTCCAAGGGACACGGAAGTATCGGAACTCAGGGCTGCGTTTCCTACATGTTTGATGAAAAGGGACAGATCATTGTTGCTAAGGAAGAAGTAGAGATGGACGGCGATGATCTGATGATGATGGCTCTTGATGCCGGCGCCGAGGACTTTTCCGAGGAAGAGGACAGTTTTGTTATCCTTACAGCTCCCGCTGATTTTTCGACGGTCAGGGAGGAACTGGAGAAGCAGTCAGTGCCTATGGCTGATGCAGAGGTACTTATGCTTCCTCAGAATTATGTGGATCTTTCGGATGAGACAGACATCAAGAATTTTGAGCGCATTATAGAGTTTCTCGATGATGATG
>JAEELH010000019.1 GCA_016288825.1 Lachnospiraceae bacterium
AGTTACCATGACTATGGTGTTGCCGTATTGTCTGTTTACGGACTCGATAAGCTTGAGTATTTCTATGGATGTGGTTGAGTCGAGTGCCCCGGTGGGCTCGTCACAGAGAAGTATGTCGGGATTTTTGATGAGTGCTCTGCCAATGGCGCATCTTTGCTGCTGTCCGCCTGAGAGCTGACTGGGAATTTTGTTCTGATGTTTCGTAAGTCCGAGTACGGATAATATCTCGTCCATATCCAGAGGATGCTTGGAAAGATATGCGCCAACCTCTATATTCTCCCTGATAGTAAGATTGGGGATGAGGTTGTATCGCTGAAAGATATAACCCAGATGCTCACGCCTGTACATGGTCAGTTGCTTTTCGTTCATAGATCCCATGGCAGCGCCGTCTATGATGATATCGCCGGAATCAGGAGAGTCGATGCCTCCAACGATATTAAGAAGGGTGGACTTTCCGCAACCCGAAGGGCCAAGCAAAACGCAAAACTCACCCTTGTGAAGGGAAAGATCTATTCCCCTAAGCACCTCGATTCGGGTGTCACCCTCTCCATAAGACTTGTGTATATCTTTTAATTCAAGAAACATAAAAAGTGCCTCCTAATGCTTTCTTTGAACTAGGATAGCACTTTTCTAAACTGTTAGCAATAACTAACATGCGCAATTTTACTCCTTCATGTCTTTAAGTAAATAGTAGGTATTCCGATATGCTCTATGTCTGCCCTCGGACAAAAGCCACAAAAGATCTTCCCGCACCTCCGGCTTTTTGAATAATTCCGGGAAGTACGGTGCGTATCTGGTTCCCGCACCCTCTGCCACCTCTGCCTCATATTGCTCAAAGGTCTTGCCGGTGCTATAGCTACGTCCCACGCTGTCCGTCGCCGCGTCCATACAGTCCGCACAGGTAACGATATCGATTATGGTCTTTACCGGCCTGTCAGCAGTCTTAAACTCCTCCGGATATCCTCTGCTGTCGTCGTACCAACGATGGTGACCTGCAGCAACATCCGCATAGACTCTCGTAGAGGAATGTTTTTTCAAAAGTTCCGCCCCCAGCATGGGATGCTCTTTTAAAATACCGAATTCCTGATCCAACAGCGCACGCCCATAAATGTATATGGTATCCATGATCCCCAACTTGCCGAAATCATGACACAGAGCCGCATGGTGTGTATAATCCAGGATCAAATGCTTTTTAGCAAGCACCTCTTCTGCATCCCTGCAGCCGCATACACCCACGAAAAGTTCCGGCTTCATAGGGATCAGATGCTTTGCAAGGCAGTGACTGATCTTGGCCACCATGGTGGAATGGATATAGGTAGGCGGATGGATCGCGGCAAAAAGCTTCATCCCCAGCTCCTCGTATCCCATGCCCCCGGGAATCTCCGTAAATGTGAGCATAAGAGTAAAATAAGATGATACGAGATTATGGAAATCATCATCGATCTGCATATGAAAAGCATCGGCAACACAGGCTTTATAAAAATCGGATATAAGCTCTGTGTCCTCCTCAGTCATCTTTCCGGACTCTATCATATTGCCGAAAAGAATATTGTATATGTCCGTATGCTGGGAAAGATCCAGATTGCTTCCTGTCTTTTCAGTTTCCTCCCTGTTATCATCCTCTGCTCTCCTGCAGAGTTCAAGTAGTTTGTTTTTAAAATCCGAATATGATATCTCCCCAGCAATATACTGCTTACCGTAAAGGGAAGCGTAAAAATTCTCTAAGGGGTACAGTGCCTCACAATAACCGCGATTCTTTTCCGAAGCCTCCTCTGTCCGCTTAATACCCTCACGGATCTTTTCTATAACCAGACCTTGGTACTTCGGAGGAACATCCTCTTCATTCATGAATGAAAAATAATAACAGATACCGTACTTGTACAGTTCCCAGTTGAAATCCGGATATGCCTTGGTATAAAAATCATCATAGGCCAGTTTTTCCGCCTCAAGAAGCTCCTCACACTTCTTTTCATGGATCCGCCATCTGTCTTCCTGATCCTTATACAATTCCGCATTATAGAATAATGCGCAGTAAGGAATATTATTGAGAAGTAGCTTTTTTGACCTATCGGGAAGGGCTAAAAACTTGTCATGATCAAGGTAAGTCCGCAGTTTTTTATAAGCAACCAGTCCACTATCGCTCATCTCTTTCGCTTTATCCAGAGCTGTGATGATCCTGCAGTAATGAGCCAGAAAAATGTAAAAAACAGAGATGGTCATATCCAGTTCATCTATGATGGCCTCGTCATCCTTGCCGGAATCGTCGGCACATGCGCGTTCATGCAAAAGCCTAACCATAGGCATATCCAGCGCAGAAGCATACTTGGAATCAAAAAGATTGGTTTCGATATCCTTAATAATGCTCCGCTCCTCCTCCGAAAGCTTGCCCTCGGAAGATATGATAGGATCGATGAGTTCCTTTATCAGACGACGGTTTTCCAGCCCCAACTCACCTATCCTTTTGAAATTGGAAAGAAGCTTTTTCTCATACACGTCGGCAGAATCAATACCCGCTATTCCCGGTGACGAGAGCTTGCGGATCTCATCCATCCTTTCCATATATAATTGAATTCGCGAATCCATTATGTCATCCCCTCTTTACTAACTGATCATTTAAGCGCCTCATACAAGCCTGACATAATCCGTTTTCATCTCTCTCCTCTTCCACCTCTTTCTTTAATAAGTAAGACGGTGGGAACGGTTCATCCACCCTCTGCATAAAACCTTAAAAATCGGATAAAATATATTATCTTTCCATAATCCGTGTCACCAAATTGCTCGGTAATGGCTGTAATACCTTCATTTACATCCAATGATAGCGATGACGGATTATTAGTATCTAATGAATTCAATAATTCAGAATGTAAGAATCTTCTTAAAAAAAATAGCTGTAGAACAATTTAAGTCGCAAGATTTTTCAAACAGCTTCCCTTGATATTCAGCAAGCAGAAGTCCATTATGATCAAATTCTCTCATCAAATATCTCCTCAATATACAACCCCGTCTTAAACTCTCTTTTCGCCAGCCTTAACTTTGTATCTATTTCAAACCCTCGCTCAATAAGTTTTTTCTTGAACAGAGTCAATTTAACCTGTTTAAATTGACTCATTCTGCTTATACTCTTTTAACGTATTTTCTGCTCCGGGCGTAATTGGGTCTGCCACCCACGCCGCTCAGGCTGTAGTCCATATTGAAATAATCTCTGCCGGTACCCTTTTCCCAGTTCGGATCAAAAACCCGGCCATTTACCTCTGCCCAGCCATGTCCGCCGCTGGATACTGCACTGGCCTTTTTCGCCCCCGCTGCATTGGCATAATATGCGTATAGCGCCCCAAACTCAAAGCAGGCTCCATGACCGTCCCTGTGTATCCTCTCGGCATATGTGACATCCCAGTTTTTATCATAATAAAATGTCTGACTGCCTCTGATGGAAAATCTGCGGATCTCGTAGTCATATCCCTTGCGCATCTTTTCAAGGGTCGTCATCCTGCAATTGGTTATTTTGTCCATCTCCTTTGCGACCTGAGTCATCAGGGCCAGCTTACGCTTGATGACAGAAGATGATTCCTTTGCCTTGCCGCTTTTGGAAAGCTGTACGCCGTTGATGGTCTTTGAGGATACCATATAGCCGCCGGCCTTGTTTTTGATACGGAAAAAATAGTAGCTTCCTTTGATCTTACGCCAGCCGGTGCGCTGGATACCCTTGGAATCGAAGAAGTACTTTTTGCCTTTTATCGTAACAAAACCCGTGGTCTTTTTGCCATTGATGTTGTAATGATAGATATGCGCCTTCTTTTCTTTCCAGGTACCTTTATCCAGCTTTTGCTGCGGAGTCAGTACCGGCGGAGCAGGTGTCTCATCCTCGCCGGCGGGCTGCTCCTCTGATGGTGCTGTAGCTTCAGTGTCTGAATCGGACGCCGTATCCTGTCCGGTCTCTGCTACGTCCACTGAGGGTTCTGAGACTTGTCCGGTTTCGGACTGCCCGTCTGTGCCCTCTGCGTCTGCTGTATATCGGGCTCCTATTTGTCCGAGTTCGGACTGGCTGCCGGTTGCTTCTGCGCTCTTTGTATGTCGAGCTACTGCTTGTCCGGTTTCAGACTTCGCATACACCTCCGGCTGCAGATTCGATTCCGTATACCCTGTAGCCAGCATGCATGTAATCATAAGTATAATTATCTTTTTTGTTATCTTTTTCAATTTCATTTTACCTTTACAAATGAGTCAATTTAAACAGGTTAAATTGACTCATTTTGCTCTTTGGATTATGTTTCGTCCTACACCAGTCAAGCGTTCGATACGTCTAACACTTATTCCGG
>JAEELH010000020.1 GCA_016288825.1 Lachnospiraceae bacterium
AACGAGTGGTATTCATTTATGTTACGAATTATTTCCATACAGAATCCTTGTTTTATATATGTTTTATTCTACGTCTGGCCATATGATATCACACATGCTATCGTAGCTCGCTTAGATACTCGGACCAGACCTTGACATATCCCTTATACAGTCGGCACCCTCGTCAAAGCTTCATCCGGGCGCTTTCCTCGTGAAGTTGCCATCCATGGCAACTTCTGCCTCGCAACTAGGTCTGACCACGATAATCTAGCGCTCACTACACAAAGCATGCTTAGATAACATATGGTCAGACGTAAATCACAACTTTAATCGCCTAATAACACCTACGGTTATAACTCCGATAAGAACACCTGTAATTACTCCGGAAGTTAGAAGAAACGGTAGATAATATACAAGATACACGCTCTTCATCACAAGAATGGCCACAAGGATCTGGCCGATATTATGTCCCATACCTCCACAGGCACTGACAAGTATTGGCGAAAGCTCCTTTATCTGCTTCAATGCCAACATTATAATAAGGCTTACAAATGTACCTCCCAGAGAATACACTATGGAAAATGCATTACCGAATAATAATCCGCTTAAGAGGATACGAAGCAGATTCACCGCTGCAGCCTCTTTCCATGACGTTATATACAAAAGGCTGCATACCATGGCATTAGCAAGGCCAAGCTTCATCCCCGGAACACCAAAGAAAAATGGTATCAGAGATTCGATATATGAAAGCACAAGCGCAACTGCCAGGGCAAATCCTAAAAAAGTAATCTTTTTAGCCGGCATCACTTCACCACAGTATCAACATCCGACTTTGATCCGGATATCACCGTTACTACAACCTTATTGGGAAGACAGACTATAGTCTCTCCTACCTTTGAAATCTCTCCCTGAATTATGCACAGATGATCGGGACAGGACGCCTCCTCCATATGGGCCTTTCCCGACTCTATGACAAGAAGATTCGTACCCTTGTCATCCTCAATAGGTATCCTGTTATCCACTTCCAACGAATAAGTCCCTATCACTTTCCCGTTCTTCTCGACTGAGATCATAGAACCTGGCGTATTAAACACAATACGCATGACGATAAAGGATATAGCTAAAACCGCCAGGATAACGACTATAACTGTTAAATTAACAAAGAAAACACCTCTATGGTGCTCTTTATTCTCTTCATTACTATTCATATTACTTGTTGTATTTCATGCAAAATATAAAATCTGCAATATAAGAATATGTAGTATCAGCAGGTGGAGCATATTTTTATACGCGCTCTCCCAGATAATAGAATCCCATACACTGTGACAATTTTACAGATACAATATGTCCGATATCAGACTCATCTCCGGGGAAATGCACCACAGAGTTATTAGTAAGTCTTCCGGTCACAAGAGATTCATCCTGTCTGTTGATCTCCTCAACCAGCACATCCATTGTCCGTCCGGTAAATCTCTCCGACCTCTTATGTCCAAGCTCCTGTACCAGTGCAAGAAGCCTGTTAAACCTCTCCTTGGCAACTGCCTCCTCGATCTGATCATCCCTGGTCGCAGCCGGTGTACCAGTTCTCTTGGAATAAAGGAAAGTAAAGGCAGAATCATATTCTACCCGGCGAACCACATCCATGGTATCAAGGAAGTCCTCTTCTGTTTCACCCGGATAACCTACAATAATATCCGTAGTCAAAGTTATGTCAGGAATACGACTTCTGATCTTTTCTACAAGTCCGAGATAAGACTCCTTATCATAATGCCTGTTCATATCCGCAAGAAGCCTTGAACTTCCGGACTGGAGCGGCAGATGCAGATGATCACATACCTTATCACACTCAGCCATAGCATCTATAAGTTCATCCGAAAGATCCTTGGGATGAGAAGTCATAAAACGAATACGCTCAATACCTGAAATCTCATTGACGTCACGAAGAAGCTGAGCAAAAGTAGGCTCCCCCTCAAGTCCTCTACCGTAGGAATTGACGTTTTGCCCCAAAAGCATCACTTCTACAACGCCGTCAGCAGCCAATTCCTCGATCTCCCTGATGATATCATGAGGATCACGGCTTTTTTCACGTCCTCTGACATAAGGAACGATACAATAACTGCAAAAATTATTGCAGCCAAACATGATGTTGATACCTGACTTAAATGCATAGGTACGCTTCTTTGGAAGCTCCTCGTAGATAACAGGCGAATCCTTTTCAATATGAACATGAAGCCCATCCTCACAAAGGATCTCGTAAATATATTCTGCAAACTTGTAGATATTATGTGTTCCAAAAACAAGATCCACAAATCTATAACTCTCTCTGAGTTTTTCTACGACAGTTTCTTCCTGCATCATGCATCCGCAGAGAGCTATCTTCATACGAGGATTTTTCTTTTTATACCCGTTTAAAACACCAAGCCTGCCGTAAACTTTTAGATTGGCATTTTCTCTCACGCTGCAGGTATTATAAACAACCAGATCAGCATCTTCGATATCAGAGGGCTGATATCCGATCTCCTCAAGGATACCCCTAAGCTTTTCTGAATCCCTTGCGTTCATCTGACAGCCAAAGGTAGTTACATGATAAGTAAGGGGTCTGCCAATATTTAAGGAACGCTCATCCGCCGCCTTTCTTGCTAAATCTATAAACTTATTTGAATCGTAATTATCTGATCTGTCCATGTCCCTCTATTACATATTTTGTGCTTGTGAGCGCCTTAAGGCCCATAGGTCCTCTGGCGTGAAGTTTCTGTGTACTGATGCCTATCTCGGCACCAAAACCAAATTCAAAACCATCAGTGAATCTTGTGGAAGCGTTAACATAAACACAGGCTGCATCCACTCTTTCCATAAATCTGTTGGCATTATCATAATTTGAAGTAACGATTGCCTCTGAATGTCCGGTTCCGTACTTGTTAATATGATCTATAGCCTCATCCACCGAATCTACAGTCTTGATTGAAAGAATATAATCAAGATACTCTGTTCCAAAGTCCTCCTCGGTTGCAGCTACAGGATCCTTAAGGAATTCACCGGATCTGCTGTCAGCTCTAAGTTCCACATTATGCTTTTTAAGCCTATCTTCCATAGCAGAAAGGAGTTTTTCTGATACACCGCTGTGGACCACCAGTGATTCACAGGCATTGCAAACTCCAATACGCTGAGTCTTAGCATTTTCAATTATATCAAGTGCCATGGGAATATCAGCACTTTCATCAACAAAAATATGGCAGTTGCCTGTCCCGGTCTCAATAACCGGTATAGTAGCATTTTCAACTACTGACCTGATAAGTCCCGCTCCACCTCTGGGTATCAAAAGATCTATATACTCGGAAAGCTTCATCATCTCTCCTACACCCTCATGAGTGGTATCGGTTATCATGGTAGCAATCTCTTTTGATATGTCATGACGCTTCAAAACATCATGGATAACAGCAGTAATAGCCTCATTTGAAGAAAAAGCATCCTTGCCACCACGCATAATGGTAACATTACCCGACTTAAAGCAAAGTCCGAAAACATCCACAGTGACATTGGGACGGGCCTCATAGATCACGCCGATAACTCCCATAGGAACCCTGCGCTGTCTTATAAGAAGACCATTGGGACGTTTCCAGCCACCCAGTTCCTCTCCAATGGGATCAGGAAGGGCTACGATCTGTCTTACACCCTCAGCAATGCCGCTGATCCTATCAGGAGTCAGCGTCAACCTGTCCAAAAGCGATTCCTTCATACCTCCGGCCTTTGCACGCTCAATATCTACAGCGTTGGCAGTAATGATCTCATCAGCACGCTTTTCAAGTTCATCTGCAAGATCCACAAGAACCCTGTTTTTAAGATCTGTGGAAAGGGCTGCAGCCTCGTATCTGCACTCCGAAGCCTTTTTACAATCTTCTCTGACGCTCATAAACTAGTCTCCTCTTTGAAAAACACTGTCTCCTGCAACAACAATATCCATTGGTATATCATGAGAAAAAACCGGGATAAGTTCTTCTGACAGACATGTCCGAAAACATACTCCAATCTTAAGCATCCCGGAACCGAACTTACTTAAAAATCTGTCATAGTATCCTTTTCCGAATCCTATACGATTACAATTTTTATCAAAGCAGACACCGGGAACGATGCATATTGCTTGTCTGAAATCCGACCTGTCAAACTTAACAGTCCTAAGAGACGGTTCCATTACTCCGAAGGTTCCCTCCCTGAAATCATCAAGAGATCTGACCTCATAAAAATCTAATTCCGACTTACCAGAAACCGGGAAAAACAGCTTCCTGTCATTTTTTAATAACTCCTGATATAAATCCCTAATATCAGGTTCATCCTCCAAAGGATAAAAACAAAAAACCGGGCACTCGCGATCATGCTCCCTTAAAATTCCCCTAATCCTGTCAGCGATAGATGAAGATTCTGAAAGTCTGATCTCGGACTTTAGTTCTGCTCTTTTCTTAAGACAGTTCTTTCTGACTGATGCAACATCCATCATGGTCTATCCCATCCTGGAAGTAAAAT
>JAEELH010000225.1 GCA_016288825.1 Lachnospiraceae bacterium
AGTTCATATCGGGGACATTCGTATCTGCGGATGCCGATAGTGGTTGTCAGGCGAAAGATCTCCTGTGCCATTCGCTTTTCATCTTCCGGTGCGCAAAGAACGGAAAGGATGATGGCGGGACGAGACTTTTTCCCTGTGATATGTGTAAAGTAGACATCACGGGCGCCTGCCTCAAGAAGCTTTTCGGCAGCATATCCCAGATCTTCTCCAGTCATATCGTCAATATTGCAGGCCAGTTCTATGATGGTTCCGTCATATCCGATATCGGACTTGTGAGCGGAGACGTCAGATGAGCTATTCTGCTCACCAAGGGTAACGCGAAGAACATTGGCCTGTTCAAATTCCTTAGTGCCGCATCCGTATCCTATTCCTGTAGTGGTCATCACCGGCATGGGTCCGAAATCATCGGCAAAGTGTTTTACAAGTGCAGCACCGGTGGGAGTGCAGAGTTCGCCGCGGATATCGCCCTGATAAGAAGGTATACCTGTCAGTATGTGAGCTGTGGCAGGAGCAGGTACTGGAAGGATCCCATGAGCGCACTTTACCGTACCTGATCCGGTATGGATCGGTGATGCAATAACCTTATCAGGAGCGATAAGATGCATGAGATAGCAGACCATAACAATATCGGCCATGGCGTCTACGGATCCCACCTCATGAAAATGGATATTATCCATGGGCATGTTATGAACATGAGCCTCTGCGTCGGCGATAATGTCATATACAGCCAATGCATCACTGATAACGGATTCCGGCAGATCTAGATTGCTTATAAATTCACGGACTGATTTCAGACTTACGTGAGAATGGCTGTGATCGTCGTGGCCATTGTCATGTCTGTGCTCGAGATGATCATGTCCGGAGTCAGACTCGCCCTCTACTTTGCCAAGGGCAGTGACATTTATATGGGTTCCGTGTATTCCGGATTTTTTGGCATCCTCAGCACTTATTACAGCATAAGGCGCAAAAACACTGTTAAGCCTTTTTATGACCGCATCACGATCCTCTATAAGTTCGGAAAGCGCAGCGGAGAGCATATCTCCTGCGGCTCCCATTCCAAGATCCAGATAAAGTGTTTTCAATATGGTGCCCTCCATGTGAGATGATCATTTTACAAGTGGTTGATGATCCCTGCCAAGTATCCGGCTCCGAATCCATTATCTATATTTACGACTGACACTCCACTGGCACAGGAATTAAGCATGGCCAGAAGTGCCGAGATACCTCCAAAGGAAGCTCCGTACCCAACACTGGTGGGGACAGCGATCACCGGAACATCCACAAGGCCGCCGATAACTGAGGGAAGAGCTCCTTCCATCCCGGCAACAGCGATGATACAGCGGGCCTTCATGATGTCATCCGTATGAGATAAAAGTCGGTGGATACCGGCAACACCCACATCAAAAAGCCGTATGACTTCGTTGCCCATGACCTGGGCAGTATAGGCAGCTTCTTCAGCTACGGGGATATCACTGGTACCGCCGCTGGCAACGACAATAGTACCGACACCGTCAGGCTCGGGCATCTGTCCAAAGATTCCGCAACGGGCAGCTTCGTTATATGAAAAATCCAATTCCTCGCCAAACTGCCCGGCAATTTCGGAAGAGATCCTGGTAACTAGGATGGCTTTTTCTCCTTCATCCAGCATGGCACGCGCGATCTCCATGATCTGCCTAGGCGTCTTACCGGCACCGTATATTACTTCACAATTTCCCTGGCGGATACCGCGATGCATATCTATTTTGGTATGGCCGGATACTTCTTTTATGGGATCGATGCGAAGTGACAGAGTAGCGTCCTCTACGGAGACTTCTCCGCTGGCAACTTTTTCAAGTAATGATCTCAGGTCTCTTTTGTCCATGATGCCTCCTGTACAAAGATGTGTGTTTCCTCTGATATTACCTTAATTTCCCTTTACTTTCAATATTATCCATTGTAAAATAAACTCTGCAGTTTATAGCCCGTCTTAAGTGTTACATTTAAAGGTGCATTTCGCAAAGTCGGAGATATCATTATGTCAGATTCCACGATCAATATTAGAGAAGACAATAAAAATCGCCTGATGCGGGTTGGCTTGCTGGCCATTGTGGGTGTTGCCCTTAACATGGGTGGCAGCTTTTTGAGCGGAACTCTTGGCCTTCCCATTTATCTGGATTCCATCGGTACAGTCCTTTGCGCGGTATGGAGCGGATATCTTCCCGGTATCGCAGTGGGATTTGTGACCAATTTCATAAAAAGCTTTACGGATGATACGGCCATTTACTATGGCACTCTCAATGTTCTTATTGCAGTAGTCGCTGCATTTCTTGCGAAAAGGGACTATTTCAAAAAAATATATCGCCTGCCGGTCGCAGCGCTGGGACTTGCAGTCATCGGCGGAGGCCTGGGCTCCCTTCTTACATGGTTTTTGTATGGCTTCGCTCAGGAGGGCGTCTCTACCGGACTTGCGGTATATTTTCATTATGTAGTCGGACTTGGCAGATTTCCGGCCCAGTTTTTTGCTGATTTTCTGTTGGATGTAGTCGATAAGCTGATCACGGTCCTCATCGTCTTTTTGCTGGAGCGGTTTGTTCCCAGGGATTTTTCAAAGGGATTTAGATTTGCAGGGTGGCAGCAAAAGCCTCTTACCGACGAGGAACGGGAATCAGTGGGCAGAGGTGGTGTGCGTACCATTTCCCTTGGTACCAAGATCATCATCATGCTTCTTGTTGCAGGTATGGCCCTTGGGCTGGCGGCAGTGCTTATCAGTTACTATATTTTCAAAGGCACCAATGAGCAAAGTTACGCCAGGCTGGGAACCGGCGTTGCCGCTATGGTGGCCAGTGCCATAGATCCGGAAATGGTTGACGAGTATCTGGAAAAGGGACCGGAGGCCGACGGCTATACGGATGTTGTAAAAACACTTTCGGACATTCAGGAAAATGTGCCGGAGGTTGAATATATCTACGCATACAAGTTTGATGAAGAAGGATGTCACACTGTTTTCGATCTGGATCTTCTTGATAGTGAAAACATGGGAGCCGGTTATGTAGAGTCCTATGATGAATCCTTTGATAGTCTGAAATCGGACCTTATTGCCGGCAAGTCCTTAGATCCTATTATTACCAATGACAAGTTTGGATATCTTCTTACGGCGTACATTCCGGTTTATAATGATACCGGTGAGTGTGTTTGCTACGGTTGCGCTGATATCCAGATGAAGGAACTCCGTGCTGAGGAGTACAGATTCTTTGCCAGACTTTTGGCATTGTTCCTTGGTTTCTTTACCATGATACTTGCCTGCGGTCTTTGGCTGGCTAAGTACAATATCGTACTTCCGGTCAATACCATGGCAGACGCTGTGCTTGACTTTGCTCAGGACAGC
>JAEELH010000226.1 GCA_016288825.1 Lachnospiraceae bacterium
AGGTAACGGATAGTGACATCCTTGACATAATATTGTGCATATGTTAAGCTTCCTGTTGTGACATTATTTTGCATTTGCACTAATTAGAGGGGATTAAAATGAAAAAACATAACATCGGATCAGCTATCTGCCTATGCTCTATGATGGCTTTTTGCGCTTGCGGACAGGTGGCGAGCCTGCCGGATGAGCCATATGAAGCTGTAGACTACACCCTGTATCCTGCTCCGCCGGATGCCTATGTGGGTGACACCATGCCATTTGTTACGGATGACGGCCATCTGGAGCTGTATTATCTGTATGACACGGATCACAACGGTCAGGGATACCATCCTGTTTACAAATACACCACTACTGATCTGTGTGGCTACGAGGATCACGGTCAGATGCTGGAATTCGGTCTTATGTCTGATCCCGATCCCGCTATCGGCACCGGATCTGTGATGCAGGATCAGGATGGTCTCTATCACCTTTTCTATACCGGCCACAATGATGTAGCAGACTCCGACACCGGCAAGGAGTGCGTCATGCACGCCACCAGCACCGACAGGGAAAACTGGACAAAGATTCCTGAAGATACCTTTTATGCTCCAAAGGGATACTCCAGAGATGATTTCCGGGATCCCGAGGTTTTCTGGGTGGACGAGGAACAGTGCTACTGGATGCTCATAGCTGCCAGATCCAGCCAGAACGGAGAGGTTGCCAAATTCACATCCACCGATCTTTCCCACTGGGAATTCTGTGGTCCTTTTTACAACCCCCAAGAGCAGTATATGCTTGAGTGCCCTGATCTTTTCAAAATGGGGGACAAGTACTACCTCACCTACAGCTGGGACTGCGTCACCTATTATGCCATGAGTGACTCTCTGAACGGTCCTTTTACCGCACCTGAGGACAATGTGCTGGATGGCAGCGGCTTTATATTCTACGCTGCCAAAACTGCCGAGCTGGATGGCAAAAGATTCCTCTGTGGCTGGCTGGGACGAGCTGCTCTCCCTACGGACACCGGTAAATACCAGTGGGCAGGCAATGTACTTAACCACCAGCTGATACAACTTGAGGATGGCAGACTGGGCGTACAGGCTCCTGAAACATATGACACTTATTTCACGAATGAAAAGGAATTTAAAGCCGTTAAAAAGCAGGGAAAAGTAAGCATCAAAAACAACAGCATCAGCCTGAGTGCCGGTGATGATGAGGTAGCTCTTGCAGATATGGGGACCCGTGCTCCTTCCATGACGCTGGAATGTGATGTGACTTTAGATAATGATGGCTGCGCCGGATTTGCCTTTGGCGGCAGCGAAAATGACGAAAGCTATACTGCCTTTTGTCTGGATGCAGCCCAGAGTCTGCTGCACTATGAGGGCACAGACATCAATGAGCTGGATCAGTATCCTGCCGAGGCTTACACACACTTTGTTTTTTCCAAAAAGGATGTGCATCATGTAAAGCTGGTATGTGAAAATGAGATCGTGGTGCTGTATATAGATAATGAAAAAGCCTTAAGCTCCAGAGTATTCCACTCTGTAAACGGTGCTCATATCGGAGTATTTTCACAAAAGGGTAGCGCTGAATTTTCCAATATAAAGATGATGCTAAACTAAGGAAACGCTGATTTGATCAGTATTTCCATCAACCAGAGGAATTTCCTATGATGCAAAAGAAGGCACGGATGCGACTGCATCTGTGCCTTCTTTGTAATAATAACCTTAATTCCCGGCTTCTATGATTTCTGACTTTTTCCTGTGATACATCTCCATCAATATATTATGGTTTTGAATGATTAAAGTGCTGTCTTCATCTTTTGCAGCATTTTCCATTGAAAGCGCCATATCCGCCAGATCATTCATCCCCAGTGTCCTGGCATTGCTCTTCAGCGCATGAACCAGGATGGCATAATCATGCCATTCCGTCGTCTCATAAGCTGCCTCAATGGCCTTGCATTTTTTATCACAAGCCGCCACAAAATCCCCCAGCATCTCCCCATACATATCTGCATCATCAGCGCAGTACCTGATTCCGGCATCAGTATCTATGCCGCATTTAGCAAGCTTTTTAAGGTCATATTTTAAAGGTGGATTATCATCTATATCCCCGACAGGATCAAATTCCAAAACCTCATCCTGAGGCGCAAACTCTATCACATCCTCCTGCGGTGCAAACTCCATCACCTCACATGCCCCGCTCTCCTCAGCACGAGCTATGGCATCATCAGTATCATAAGCCTTTGACGGAAGGTATTCCCTCAGTTTTCCTACCAGGCGGTTAAGGTCGATAGGCTTGGACAGATAGTCATCAAAGCCTGCTTCCAAATACTTCTCCCTGGCGCCTATCACCGCATCCGCAGTAAGTGCGATCATAGTGGTATGTTCAGGAATAAGCCCCCTATGCTTTAGGTGTCTTAGGGTCTCTATTCCATCCATTTTCGGCATCATGTGATCCAAAAATACTACATCAAAATCCTTCTCTTCCATAATATCTATGGCATCATATCCCGAATCTGCAAAATCCGGCTTTATCCGGCACAGCTTTAACAGATTCCCTGCCACTTTCAGATTCATCTCGTTGTCATCGACCACCAGTACCTTTGCAGCCGGAGCACATATCAGATCCTCCGTTGACCGGGATTCCGCTTTTTCATTAAAGGCCTTATCAATATCACCTATGGGTGTCCTGTCGATAATCTTCTGCTCAAGGGTGAAATAAAAGTCAGACCCCTCACCATAAGTACTGTCCACACGGAGCTTGCTTCCCATCAGATCCAGAAGGCTGGTGACGATCGATATACCAAGACCGGTACCCTCAATATTTCTGTTCCTGCTCTCCTCGATCCTCTCAAAGGATACGGACAGCTTGCCGATATCCTCTTCCTTGATACCGATTCCCGTATCCCGGACTGACACATACAGCATGATGGAATCGCCTTGAACACGCTCCTCCCTAATGGTCAGGGTCACCGTGCCTTTTTCCGTATATTTGACCGCATTGGTCAAAAGGTTCATGATGATCTGGGATATCCTTACATCATCGCCGTACATAACGCGGGGCAGTGTGGGGGAAATATCCAGCGAAAGCACAAGTCCTTTGCTCTCTGCTCTCTGAACTACAGTTACATACAGATCATCTATCAAGGATGCCAGTTCATAGTTTGCCGGAATGATATCCATTTTACCGTCCTCGATCTTTGAAAAATCCAGGATACTGTTTATCAAGACAAGCAGTGTATTACCGGCAGAATCTATATTTTTAGAGTATTCCAAAATATCACTATCGTCCGACTCACGAAGGATCATCTCATTCATTCCAAGCACGGCATTGATGGGTGTGCGGATCTCATGAGACATCTGTGCCAAAAAGCGGCTTTTTGCATTACTTGCCATCTCCAGCTTTTTGCTAACTTCCACTTCATCAGTGACATCCAAAAATACACACAGATAGCAGAACACCTCGCCATAATCATCCTTCATCGCACTCATTCTGACAGAATATGCGTTAGTTCCGCTCTTATCCCACAGACGATCGGCAGAGATCCTGTCAAGTGACACCTCAAACATCCCGTCAACTTCAGCTTCGGAAATATCAAAAATATCCTCTAACCTGCAGCCCTCATTATTAAGTCGATCCATGGCCTGGCAGGAATACCGGTTTGACATTACAGACCTGTGTTCCGGAGAGAACGCAACTATACCCACCTCGATAAAATCAAAAAGCTGTTGCATGACATTTCCCATGCGGATATCAAAAGAGTTTAGCTTTGTGGCGCCATACCATATAACAAGGGTACAGGCCGCACCACCAAATCCGGATGTGGATATGGCAGGCATTCCAAAAATGGGCATAAACAGATCCGGTATACAAAATAGGATAAGAGAAACATTTGCGAAAAATAATACATAGAGAAAGAATCTGATCCTCTTCAATTTGGTCCTTTTAAACCATACACACCACATACTGAAAAGAACGAGAAACATTATCGCCATATATACAGCGTGAAAACGCCTGTTAGGCAAAGAAGCCGGATTTGCGTGCCAGGTAGTCCAGGCCCCCTGTCTGTAATAGATATCAAACCCATCTACGGTAAAGACAATGTAATCCACTACATTCAGAATGATGATAGCAGTTCGCAGAATAAAGGCCGGAGTCTTTTTCATTCCTATCATCTCTGTACCCAGGAACGTCTCGGTGATCAACAGTGTTTCGATAGCAAACGTCGCCGGTTTTCTTAACAGATCACATATTGCAAAATCATCTATGATCCCGATAAAACCATAGGATATACACCAAAGCGCAGAACACAGGCCGTAAAAAAGGATATAGACACGCATATTGCCTGATGTTTCTTTGTTCCTGTAATAAAAGCTGATACCGAAAATCGCAGACATTGTTCCTGCCATAAGCAAAAGACAGTTTATGATCACAAACATCCGAGTCGTTTCCTTTCTAGGGTTAATCCTGATATTGACATTATTACGCAAGAAAAACAGGCAGCGTACCACCTGTTTTTCATTTATAAAATGTCCTATTTTTGTCTTCTATACGCAAGTCTCACTTTGTATCACATATGTAATTATAATTTAGTGGGAATCCCTCCGGCGGCTTAGCCGCCTTTCTGGCCGGCCTTCGGCTCGGAAGATCCACCGGATCTTCCTCTCGTGGCTTTGCCACTCGGCCTCGGCGTTCGATCCCCACTGGGCTCTTAACTACTAAACCCGGGACAAGCCTTGTCCCGAGTTTGTAGTTATGGATCAGGCGGGAATCGAACCCGCGTCCAAAAACCCTTCCACTGTCCTTCTACGAGTGTAGTCTGTTATTTGACATTCCCTCCACTGTCCGAAAGCAGACATCCTGACAGTTTTAGTAGCTTCATGATACGCCCGCGGGTGCAAAGCTTAACCCGTGTCGTTTCCTACATAGTCGAAGCCGGAAACCTAAGGTGTAGGTGCCAAAGGACCGACTGCGCTGCGCTTAGGCAGCTGCTAAAGCGTAATTATCTTCAGCGTTTAATTTTAATTGTGAGATTTAACGCATCTCCTGCGACTCGCTTCTCCAGCTTCCGAATCCCTGTCGAAACCTTTACTGACCCTTGAGGACATTATTATAACATCAAATGCCCAAAAATAAAAGTAAACTGATAGTTTAAGATTCCTCTTGCATCAATTCAATGACGCTGCTCTCCAGCATACCTACCAGACTTGCATAATACTCCGGTTCTCCAAGGCCGCCCTGCTCCACCGTCTGGGCGCGAAGTTCCAGTGCATTCTCCTCAGGATAATATACAGCATAGCCGAACCCGCTGGTTCTGTTAAAGTTGTCACAAAGGAGCACCTTGGAAATATCGTACTCGCTGCTGTCTTCCTCTGAGGGTATATCACCTGCCAGAGTGGCAACAGTAAGAATGAAAATATCATCGGCATCTCCTGCCATCATATATGAAAAATGATACAGCCTTCCGCCAAGACGCCCCAGAACAGCCGGCACTCCCTCTCCGTCCATATGAAGTTCACACTCCATGTCGGTTTCGGAAAGCACCTCTATAAGGCCTCCCAGCCGCACTGAAAGTATGGCAGTCTCATCCATCATGATCTCATCATTTGTATCCATAACCGCTCCTATCTTTCAACCTTAAATCCTTCAGCCATATTCAAAAAGTCACGAAGTTCCATATTGAAAACGCCGTTGGTGTCCACATGGGCATCATAGCCCATATAAGCATCTTCGCCCTCACCTATCTGACGAACCTTCTCTTTCTCTTCAGTAGTATTGTACTCTGCCATTGCCACCGCGTTTTTATCGTAAGCTCTGACCATATCTGCCCAGGGATTGCGAAGCATGATAAAGAGCCTGTCCATTCCACCCTCATTAACACGCCTGGTGCCTACAAAGGTGTACTGATGTGATGAAGCAAAACCTCCGGAAATGTGCTCCACCTTACCGGTTTTCTGATCCTTCTTTTCGAATTTATGCTCATGTCTGAAAGTAATATCTACTATCTTCTTATTATGCTCAGCCTTTTCAAGCTTCTCAAACATATCTATCTCGCTGTCTTTATATGCTCCTGCTCCGATAAGGGAATGATCCACATGAAGGATCTTGTTATTGCGCTTGGCATATTTAAGAAGATCATCAATATAATTTATAAAGGAATCCTTATGCTCCGGCTGATCATCAAACTTCCATTTATCTTTCTTGATCTGCTTTTTCAGGTCTTCCAAAGCACCGGCGTACTCTGAATAACTCTTTACTTTTGTTCTGGAATAATATGTAGTCACAAACTGCTTTATACTTCTGTCAAATTGCTCGTAAAGTGCAGTAGTGTCATTTTCAATGACCTGTCCGGTTTTTGAAAAATCTGCCGCCATCTCCTTTCTGGATGTTTTGGCGATCTCATCAAAGGATACGGATTTGTAGTGGAAATCGGAGGTAAGTGTTGACCAGTTAAACTTCCTACCGGCAAATGCCTCCAGGAATCTGCCCATATCTCCACCACAATCAAGTGCATTATAGGGATTTCCGGAATTAACAAGTTCAAAATGAGCCAAGGGAATATAAGCTCCCATTGGACCTTTAAGCCTGGCTTCATGCTGATCTTTCTCCTGAACAATGCCAACCATCTGATAGCCATTGACGCCCTTGACACGCTCATTGACAATGGCCGCGTAGGCCTTCTCCATGATCTGTACCCAGAGTACATCTCCTACTGCTCCGACGGCTTTACCATCACTCTTGCGGCTAAGGGTTGTCTTTTTAACAATGACTGTCCGGGGCTTTCCGAAGTTTTCAAATCGAACCGCTACCTTGTCTCCCAGATCTCTCATGGATCTCTTTATGAAATCAGGATCCTGCTCCAAAAGGGTTGCCAGACCTGCAAGGAAATAGCAGTCTCCCACATTGCCCTGCTTGATATCGGCAATATTGGGCTCATGAGTGAAAAGCGGCTCCTGGCTTCTGTCCTTAAGTTCAACCTCCCATTTTTTTCTCATCTTGTGTCCATAGAAGGTCTCACTGAAGTATCCCTCAAACTCATCTGATGAAATGTCCTTAAGATGCCTGTCATTAAGGTCCACCTCAAGCTGACCGCTCTGCATGACCTCTATGTCTCCGGCCATACTTGCAAGATTCTTATCCTGGGACTGCTTAAGTTTCTTTATGGCTGCATAAAGTTCCTTGGCACTTTCTCTCTCGGCAGTGTTGGAAAGACGGATCTCCTCAGCCGTCTTGCAGTTCAAAAGATCCTGGCAGGCCCACTTTCTGATAAGTTCATACCCTGCCTTTGTCTCCTCATCCAGTGTATCCATATTCTGAGGAAACGCATCCAAAAGACGATTTTTGAAAGCCAAAGATGCATCCGTAGATTTGCCGTAAACAGCTACTTTTCCGAAATCGTACTTCTTTCTTATGCTTCTGACATAAATCGCATCTTTATCTTTGGGCTGACCAACCCTATCCCGCTTATTCTCAAACAGCTGAGCGCTCCTGGCCCTGGAAATAAGTTCGATGAAACTCTCTGCCCGGGAATCCCACTGGCCCCCTTTGATAAGCTTTCTCGCCTTATCCAGCATGGCTGCCTCGTCCGCAAGATGAAGCAGGTTCTCACTTACCAGGCGGTAGCGATCATTGGTCTTGTTCTTGTGAGTGTTGTTAACATATGCGTTGCATGCATAGATAGCATCATTGTAATGCTTTAGCAACTGGTCCACATCCTCCACGGTGTATTGCCTTTTGCCTGAAGTTTTTAGAACATCCTCCACCTTACGCAGCATATTTTTAACTCGCTGCATCTGCCTGCTGTCTCCCCAGAACTTCTCGCTCTTAAGAAGATCCTGAGCCGTCTGGCGGTAGTCCGGTGGCATATTCTTCCCTACTTCTTTTCTGATCTCGCCAAGAACGATCTGATCCTGCACAGGTGCCTTAAGGCTTTCTGCCTGAGCACGCAAAAATTCCTGCTGCTGGTCTGATGTTACCAGACGCTGCAGTTCCTCTCTGGCATTTTCCTCCTGCTGAGTCTTGATCTGAAAAGTTTGCTGTACGATCTGAATCTGATCTGCATGATCTGACATATAATAACCTCACTTGCCTAGTGCTCCTGTCACCAAATAAGTCGACTTTATTACTTGCCTAAATCGCCCCTGACTGCGTTGTCGTCAATCGCCGTAGCTACTGCTACGCCTCATTCCGACGCCTTGCCAGATGACGATTTATCCGGCGTAAAAAGGTCGAGGTATTTAATAACAGGAGCACTAGTGTACCTGTCACGGTACACTATTACTGCCTTGCTTCGGTAAGTATAGCACTATATATTGCACACAAACTGCACTACCTCAGATTTCTGACCTTGAAGTCTCTCTCCGCTTCACGCTTCATATCCTTTTTGGCGATATCCGCTCTCTTGTCGTAGAGTTTTTTACCTCTGGCAAGAGCTATCTCCATCTTGATATGACTTCCGGAAAAGTACACTTCTACCGGAACCAGAGTATATCCCTTTTCCTTGATCTTGCCTATGAGATGTCTGATCTCAGACTTGTGTAAAAGCAGTTTTCTCGTTCGAAGCGGATCTTTGTTCATTATATTGCCCATCTCATATGGAGAAATATGCATCTGATAAATAAAGACCTCTCCGTTTTCTATACGGATAAAAGCTTCCTTGATGGAACATTTGCCCATACGAAGGCTTTTGACCTCGGTTCCCACAAGGGCAATACCGGCCTCAATCTTTTCCTCAAGGAAATAGTCATGATAAACCTTTTTATTATTTGCGATGAGCTTTCTTCCTTCTTGCTTTGCCACGCTTTTTCTCCTCTTCCTCTACCGGGATAAAATCTATGGTATGGAGCGCCGGATCTACTGCATAAACACTTATACGCATGGGATCTCCCAGGCAAAAATGCCTATTCTTGCTCCGTCCTACCAGTTCGTAGGTTTCTTCAACAAAGTCATAATGATCATCCTTCATAAGACGGACCGGAACCAGACCTTCAATACCGTTTTCAAGTTCCACATACAGGCCCCAGCCTGTAACACCTGAAATATGTCCTGTAAATTCCTCGCCTATGCGATGCTCCATATATTCGGCCTTTTTGATCCGTTCTACTTCTCTCTCCGCTCCCTCGGCTCTTCTCTCATTTTTGGAAGAAACCTGACAGATACCGGAAAGTATAGCTTCATAATGAGACTTTCTTTTTGCTGAAAGCTTGCCATGGATCCTCTCCTTGAGGATACGATGAGACTGAAGATCCGGATAGCGTCTGATAGGGGACGTATAGTGACAGTAATAGGGCGCTGCCAGGCCAAAGTGTCCGCTGCACTCTGTATCATATATTGCCTGTTGCATAGACCTGAGTGTCAAAGTTGATACCAATAGCTCCTGAGGTGTTCCCTGTACCTTTCTTACCAGATCCGCGATCATCTGGGGATGGATCTGCGAAAGATCTCCTCTTAGATCAAGTCCGAAGCCGGACACCACATGCTTAAGTGATTCCAGCTTGTCTGCATTAGGGAAATCATGAACCCTGTAAACAAAGGGAATCTCGGCATCACAGGCATCCCTGGCCACTGTCTCATTGGCGGAAAGCATAAAATCCTCAATGATCCTGGATGATACCCCACGTTCATAAGGATGAACATCTATAGGCGTTCCGTCCCCATCAAGTTCGATGACGGTCTCCGGAAACTCAAAGTCTACCGCACCACGCTCACTTCGTCTCTTACGGATCTTTTTGGAAAGTTCCTCCATGAGTTTGAACATGGGGACAAACTCGGCATGCTCTGCCAAAGCGTTCTTGTCTCCTGCAAGGACTGCATCCACAGCCTTATATGTCATACGCCTGTCTATACGGACAACTGTCTCCCTTATCTCATAACCGGTAACCCTGCCCATCCGATCAAGATCCATTATACAGGAAAGAGCCAGTCTGTCCTCCCCCTGATTGAGGGAACAGATACCATTGGAGAGTTCCTCCGGGAGCATGGGGATAACCCTGTCCAACAGATAAACGCTGGTAGCTCAACGTCTTGCCTCCACATCCAAGGGACTGTCCTCCCTGACATAGTGGGAAACATCCGCTATATGAACACCAAGGGTATAACCGCTCCCCCGTTTTTCAATGGAAATGGCATCATCCAGATCTTTGGAGTCCTCGCCGTCTATAGTGACCATCTGCGTATTTCTAAGGTCCAGTCTTCCCTTCCTTTCAGAAGGTCCCACCTTTTTATTGACCTTTTTAGCTTCTGCAAGAACATCCTCAGGAAACTCCATGGGTATACCGCAGTCGTAGATAACGGAAAGTATATCTACTCCCGGCTCCCCCTTCATTCCCAGAACCTGGGTGATCTCACCCTCGGGATTTCTGTTGACGCTACCGTAGGATGTAATATGACAAAGGACCTTGGCGCCGTCCTTTGCCTCCATGCTCCGCTCCTTGGGAACATAGATATCCACTGAAATACGTCTGTCGTCACAAATAACGAAGCCATAGTCCCCTGCCACCTCATAGGTACCTACAACATTGACAACCGCATGCTCAACTATACCGATAACCCTGGCCTCGGGCCTGTCTCCGTAAGAAGTACTGTAGGGCTCGATCCTTACAATATCTCCGTGAAAGGCATGCATGGTATCCCTCTCGGAAATGTAAAAATCATTTTCCCGGTCCTCGACCCTTACAAAGCCGAAGCCCTTGGAATTGCCTAAAAACTCACCCTCCAGAAAGGCTTTGCTTTTTTCTTCTTTTCTCTTCTTTTCCAAATCTTTTTTCTTCATAATCTCCTTCTGTCAAACAGGGTGGCCACCTAACTCGCCCTTTATGCAAAAATGACCACCGCAATACTGCGATGGTCATCAAATCCTAAATCTTACTTAAGAGCTCCGATATTGAGGATGGCTGATAAGAGGAAGAACACAACAACAAGTGCTGTAGTACCTCTGACCAGAAGTCCCTCACGGCTCCTGCTCTTATTGCGGCTCCAGTAACTCTCAAAATTCTGTCCTGAAAGTGAACCAAGGCCTGCACTCTTGCCCTCCTGGAAAAGGATGATAACAGTAAGTGCTATACATATAAGAATAAAAATAACCATAAGTATTGTCTTAAGAATTTCCATCATAATCCTCCCAATCTGTATGCCTGCAAAACAGCGAATGACCTCGCTGTCACGCAACTGCATTAGTATATCACAGATGAGAGCAAAATGCAAGCACTAATTATCTTTTATTTTTCTTTGAAGTATTTATCGATTGCAGCGGCCGCTGTCTTTCCGGCACCCATAGCAAGGATAACTGTTGCTGCACCGGTTACTGCATCTCCGCCGGCATATACAGCTTCCTTTTCAGTCTTTCCTGTCTCCTCCTCAGCAATGATGCAACCGCGTCTGTTAGTTGACAGTCCCTTGGTTGTTGCAGAAATAAGAGGATTGGGTGATGTTCCCAGAGACATGATAACCGTATCTGCCTCTATCTCGTACTCACTGCCGGGGATCTCAACTGGGCTCCTGCGGCCTGACTCATCAGGCTCACCCAGCTCCATCTTGATGATGCGGATACCGCGTACCCAACCCTTGTCATCACCAAGGATCTCAACGGGATTCTGAAGGAGATCAAAGATAACTCCCTCTTCTTTAGCGTGATGTACCTCCTCTGCACGTGCAGGAAGTTCCTTCTCACTTCTTCTGTATACGATATGAACCTCAGCTCCGAGACGAAGTGCTGTACGGGCTGCATCCATTGCCACATTACCACCGCCTACTACTACAACCTTCTTGCCGCGGAAGATAGGTGTATCGGAATCATGATAAGCCTTCATGAGGTTGCTTCGTGTAAGGTACTCATTGGCGGAGAATACACCTGAAAGCTGCTCTCCGGGGATATTCATAAATCTGGGAAGTCCGGCACCGGAACCGATGAATACAGCCTCAAAGCCCTCTTCTTCCATAAGCTCATCGATAGTAATGGACTTACCAACGATAACATTGGTCTCAATCTTGACACCCAGCTTTTTAACGTTTTCAACTTCTTTGGCAACAACCTTGTCCTTGGGAAGTCGGAACTCGGGGATACCGTAAACCAGAACACCTCCGGTCTTGTGAAGGGCCTCGAAAATGGTCACATCATAGCCCATACGAGCCAGATCACCGGCGCAGGTAAGTCCTGCAGGGCCTGAACCGATAACCGCAACCTTGTGTCCATTGGCAGGTGTGTCCGACTTGGGACTTATGCCATTCTCCCTGGCCCAGTCAGCTACGAACCTCTCCAGCTTACCAATGGCTACTGCCTCACCCTTGATACCGCGGATACAAACGCCCTCGCACTGTGTCTCCTGAGGACAAACACGTCCGCATACTGCAGGAAGTGCGCTTGAACGGCTGATTATCTCATATGCCTTTTCGAAATTGCGCTCTGCAACCTCGTGAATAAATGCGGGAATATCAATAGAAACGGGGCAACCGCCAACACACTTGGGGTTCTTGCAGTTAAGACATCTTCCTGCTTCTGCTACCGCTTCTTCCTCTGTATAACCAAGGCACACTTCCTCGAAATTGGTTGCGCGTACCTTGGGATCCTGCTCACTGATGGGAACTCTAACCAAACCGTCCATTATTTGTCACCTCCGCAATTTCCGCATCCGCCGTGATGGGTATCTCCCTCTTCAAGCTCCAGCTTTTTTCTTCCTTCTTCTGTTTTGTACTGCTGCATACGTG
>JAEELH010000227.1 GCA_016288825.1 Lachnospiraceae bacterium
AAAAAGGATCTGAAAAAGAAGAAGGCAGACATCGGATGCGGAAGCGTATCTATGTCCGGCTTCAAGGCAGGCTACTGATCCATGTGGATCATAGCATCCAAACCCTACAGACCCATGAGTCTTTCGACAACGAAAACCGTGACACAGGCGGCAGCTGCAACTACCGGCAGAGAGCGCTTATTAAATCCAAGTATAACAGCAACTCCGAATCCCGCAGACGCACTTACGATGCTGGATGTGGAGCTGAATATGGATGGAATGGTCATGGCCGTAAGACAGGCATAAGGAACGTAGTACAAGAAACTTTTTGCAAATCTGCTTTTAATTTTACCACGTACGAGTACAAGGGGTAACATCCTTATAAGGTAGGTGGTAAGAGCCATAAGTATAATATACGAATAGATCATACAGACTCCTCTCTTTCCGGAAACTCATCTCCGGCAGGAGAGGAGTCTTCGTTTACGGGGAAAAGCCATGCGCCCAGGCCCGCGCATAACAGGGTAACTATGATTATGGAGAAACCTCCGGATATGTTTCTGAGGACCGGAAGGTATTTGAATCCGACAGAACAAAGGCAGGCAAGGAGCACAACGCCAAGCACTTCTTTTTTCTCTCTGGCAGGAGGCAGGACTATGGCTATAAACATGCCGTAGAGCGCAATACCCAGAGCTGACTGGATGTAATAGGGAAGCAGGTTCATGAAAAAGGCGCCAAGCAGGGTCCCTGCCGTCCAACTTAGGATGGGAGGTATCTCAAGGCCCGCCATATATGCCGGCGTTACATCCCGATCCCGGCTTACGGCAACTGCAAATATCTCATCTGTATTACCGAAGGCTATAAGAAATCTTTGCCACAGGCGGGTCTTTTCCGACAGCTTCTGAGACAGGGTCAGACTCATGAGCCCATATCGGAGATTGATGATAAGCTGAGTCAGAAATAGCTCGATATAACTGCAACCTGCACTGATCAGTTCAATGCCCGCAAACTGTCCGGCGCTTGTAACATTTGTAAGAGAAATGATGCCGCTGGTGATAGGGTCGATCCCCATGGATGCGGCCATGATCCCGAAGGTAAAACTTACGGAAAAATAACCTGCGGCAATTGGAAGGGAGTCACGGGCTCCCTCGGAAAAATCTTTCTTCACGGAAGTTCCTTTCATCATTCTATGAAAACATACCCTCTGATTCTAAACCAAACAACAATATTTAGCAACGGAGACCTTTTGGTCAATTTGTTAAAAAACGAAAGATAAAACTAAAAAAAACTATGCAAATTGGTATTGTTTCCTTGAAAGCATAATCTCGTTGTGATATAGTTGACGGGTAGTGGTTTTTACCATATGTAGTATAGACAGGAGGTGATGTCAGTGGCTAAGGAAGTCATTGATCAGATCCGCCAGACTGAAATGGATGGCGAAAAAGCCGAGAGGGAAGCGGTTGAGCGCAGCGCGTCGATCGTCGACAAGGCCAGGGTTGATGCCAAGGCTGAAGCTGCAGAGCGCATTTCTAAGGCCAAAAGCGATGCGGCGGCTTCGATCGCAGCAGCGGATGACCAGGCTAAGAGCACTATTTCGGGAGCCAGAGGCGCGGTTGAGGAGGCAGTTTCTGCTCTTCGCTCCGGTGCGGCTTCCAAAAAAGACGCTGCCATCGATATGATTCTGGCAGAGATCCTTTAGAAAGGAGGACGAACCTATGGCAGTTATGCCGATGAAACGCATGACGATCATAGCCCTTCGCAGGGACAGGAAGTCTATCCTTGAGTACCTGCAGCGACAGGGTGAGGTAGAGATCGACAGGGACGCTCCCGAGGACGAGTTCTACCACAAGATCGATGTGTCGGGATCACGGCAGATCTTCGAAAAAAATGTCCAGCTTTTGGACACTGCTCTTTCGGTTCTTGCAAGTTACGCCCCTGAGGGTGGCGGACTTTTGTCCTCACTGGATGGACGCAGGATCCTGAGTCTGGAGGAGTATGAGAGTGCTCTTTCCAAGAGAGACAAGGTAATGGAGACGGCTCGTAAGATCATCTCATTGCAAAAGGACGACGCAGAGGCTAAGGCTTCCGTTCCTAAGCTGGAGATTACTAAGGAGTCGCTCGCACCCTGGAAGGATTTTGATCTTCCACTGGATCACAAGGGAACCAAAAAGACAGCCGCATATATCGGCACCCTGCCCGGAGAGATGAGCCTTGAGGACATCTACGTGGCACTTGCTGGTGTATCGGAACACAGTGACAGGTTTGATGTTAATCTCATAGCATCCGAGCCTCAGCAGACATGCGTTATGATCGTTTGTCTCAGAGAGGATGCCCAGGATCTTTCCGAGGCTCTTCACAGACTTGGTTTTGCAAAGGCACCTTCATCTTCGGATGTTCCGGCTCAGGAGGTATCCAGGATCGAGGCTCAGATAGCCAGAGCAGGAGCACAGTCGGTGACCATAGCTCAGGAAATCGCAGCTCTTGCAGAGCACAGAGATGATATCAAACTGATCCGCGATTATTTTGCTCTCAGAGCAGATAAGTACGAGGTTATCGGTGAGATCAATCAGTCCGACAAGGTCTTTATCCTCACCGGATATGTTACAGCTAAGGTTGCTCCCAAACTGGAATCCGCGCTTAATGACAAGTACGATATCATACTTGATCTGGCAGATCCCACAGAGGAGGATGACGTGCCTATCAGGCTTACCAATTGCGGTTATGCCTGGCCAATCGAGGGGCTGGTGGAAAATTATTCCATGCCCGGCAAGGGAGAGATCGACCCTTCATTTATCACGTCGCTGTTTTACTATATCTGCTTCGGACTTATGCTTTCGGATGCGGCCTACGGTTTCATCCTGGCTATCGCGACGGGGATCTGTATTTTAAAATTCAAAAATATGGAGTCAGGACTTAAACGTACCTTATCCATGTTTTTCTTCTGCGGTGTATGGACGATCATAGCCGGATTTGTTTTCGGAAGCTTTTTCGGAGACTCGGTTTCATCCATTGCTCAGACCTTCTTCGGAGTGGACAAGGCTGCAGCAGACGGATTACTCCCGGCACTCTGGTTCAACCCGCTTAATGACCCTATTAGGATGCTTACTTTCAGCTTTGCTTTTGGTCTTATCCATCTGTTCACGGGACTTGGAGTTCTTATCTACACAGATGTGAAGAACGGCAAGGTTGCGGACGCCATCTTTGACGGTGTTTCCTGGATGCTTTTTGTGGGAGGTTGCGTGATGCTCCTTCTTACAATGCCTATGATAACAGGTATGCTTGGACTGGACTTTGTTCTTTCCGGAGCTCCTGCCAAGGCTGCAGTGTGGATCACCCTAATCGGACTCCTGGGAGTCGTTGCTTTTGGCGGACGCGAGTCAAAAAGCATCGGAGGACGTATCGGATCAGGTCTCTACAGTGCATACGGTATCACCGGATACCTTTCGGATGTTTTGTCCTATTCAAGACTTCTGGCACTGGGACTTGCAACCAGCGTTATCTCTTCAGTGTTCAATACAATGGCCGGTATGGTAGGTGGAGCACTACCTGTAGTGATAGGCGTAATCCTTTACCTTATCATCTTCCTGGTAGGCCACGCACTCAATCTTGCCATCAATGCACTGGGAGCTTATGTACATGCTAACCGTCTCCAGTACGTGGAGTTTTTCGGTAAGTTTTATAATGGCGGCGGACGTCTTTTTGCACCGTTTACCGCTAAAACAAAGTATTACAGGATTAAGGAGGACTAAGAGTTATGACAATGGGAACAGTTTTTGCGCTTCTTGGCGCTGCACTTTCAGCACTTCTTGCAGGTGTTGGTTCAGCAATCGGTGTAGGACGTGCGGGTCAGGCGGCAGCTGGTGTTGTTACCGAGGATCCAAATAAGTTTTCACAGGTTCTTATCATGCAGCTTCTTCCCGGTACACAGGGTATCTACGGACTGCTTATCGCATTCATCGCCCTTACCAATATCGGTATCATGGGTGGAGATCCCAATCTTACAACTTCAGAGGGACTTCTGTATCTGGCAGCTTGCCTTCCTATGGCTATCGTAGGTCTGGTTTCAGCTATGCAGCAGTCTAACGCAGCAGTTGCAGGTATCGCTCTTGTTAACAAGCGCCCCGATCAGTTCGGTAAGGCTATGATCTTCCCCGCAATGGTTGAGACATATGCGATCCTTGCTCTTCTGGTATCCATCCTTGCAATCTTCGGAGTTGCGGCACTTCACTAAGAACTGCCCTATATCTGAGTGTAAAGGAGGATTCCATGTCGGGTTTAGATAAAATAAAAGAAGCTATTAAGGCGGAATCCGATGCTAATGTTTCAAGGACTATTTCCGAGGCCGAGAAAAAGGCTGCGGAGATAAGGGCGGAGATCCTGGCTGAGGCGGACAGGGAAGTTTCCCGTATCCAGTCTTCAGCTCAGGCACAGGTTTCTGATTCCAAAGATCGTACTGCATCAGCGGTAGATCTTGAGAAAAAGAGGGCAGTGCTTTCTGCAAAGCAGGAGATCATTGCCGAGACTATTGACGCCGCCAGAGACAAGTTGCTTTCATACCCCGATGACAAGTATTTTGACGGCATTTTAGCACTGGTTAAAAAGAATGCCAGGGCACAGGCTGGTGAGATCGCATTCTCATCCAAGGATCTGGGCCGTCTGCCTTCGGGATTTGAGTCCAAGCTTTCATCCGCAGTACCTGCGGGAGGATCGCTGAAGATTTCCAAGGAAGCAGTAGATATAGACGGAGGATTCATTCTTTCTTACGGCGGAGCCCTTGAAAATTGTTCGATATCGGCTCTTTTCGAGGATAACCGTGAGGAACTTTGCGACAAGGTCAGAAAGCTTTTATTTGACTAGGATAGGTAGATTAGGAGGGACATTTTATGTCTGATAAGTTATATACTTATGCGGTCGCCCGTATCCGTTCAAAGGAGCTTTTACTTCTGACAGGAGCCTTTATGGATCAGCTGCTTGCAGTAGGATCCGTAAAAGATGCATTTCCGCTTCTTGCCGAGCGAGGCTGGCAGACACCGGCTTCCGGCACGGATTTTGAGGAGATGCTCAGGACTGAGCAGGAGAAGACCTGGGAGCTGATAAAAGAGTTGGTTGACGATATGTCGGTTTTCGATGTATTTTTGTACGCCAACGACTACCACAATCTCA
>JAEELH010000228.1 GCA_016288825.1 Lachnospiraceae bacterium
AAGCATAGAAAATTGGAGGGGCAAGAAAGTAGAAAAGGTGTCTGTTTCCATTGGATATGCTTCACATCGGCAATATCCGGAAATGAAGATCGAGGAACTGAATAAAACCGCAGACAGAATGATGTATGTCGAAAAAGAAGAGTATTATAGACATCATATCAGAGGTTGAAATTAAAAGGGTTCTCCGAAATAGAATAAGTATAATTCAAGCGAAGTGCCTGTTAGTCTTTAAACAAGACTAACGGGCACTTTGTTTATGTTGACTCGAACAAATATTTGGATTATAATATCTCATATCTGAGCGAACTAGTGTTTATCGGGAGGTGGATCCGTGGGGCTTTCAGAGCAGGATGCTTATGTGAGCGGGGATGATCATAAAAAAGATGACCGGGATGAAGCCCATGGTTATACTGTTGTGCTGGATCCGATATCATCTGCAGGTCGGGGCGGGTACAGGGATAGTGCTTTGCCTTTTTCCAAGGGGTGGTCCGAGAACTATCATGAGAGGCTTCCGGAAAGGCTTCGGCAGATGAAGTATCTTTATGAATATGGGAGTAATTCGCCTGCATCCAGAGCCGAGAACTTTTACAGGCAGGCTGTGTTTATGGAGGACTATGAGGATGTTGTGCCCTGGGAGGGTCGATTTCTATGTTATTTCCCTACTTACCACGATCTTACTACCAGACAGCTTAGGGGGTATTTCACTTGGAGGAGCAGAGTCAGGAGGGGTGACTATCAGGAGATTCCTATTTCTGCGGCTTATTTATATATATATGAACTTCTCAATGGGGTTGGGGCGTCATCTCCGGAGGATGTACTAGATAAGCTTTCAGATTTTGAGGCAGGATATATAGATTCTGGGATAGGCGATTATAATATGCGCCGTAATCTGCACCAGTGGATGTTTGAATATGCCATTTTACATGATCTTCCGACAGAGAGGATCAGACAGTTTGCGGAGCGGGAGGCTGCGTGGGACGATACCGTCTCTGTTTTACAAAAACCTTTAGATCATACAGATGAGGAGATTTTTACGGCACTTCTTTCATTTGCCAGAAAGGATGCGTCCCGGTCTCCGGTTATAAGCCAGGATCCGGATCGGGGGATACATCTTTTTTCCGAGGCATGGAGGTTGGGTAATTCCATTGAAATTGGAGGAAGAGACCTTTTTTCGCTCTGTTTTGGGTTACCTTTAACCAGACGGTGGTATCCTCTTTCAACTGCGGTTTACTACGCCCGGGATGACAGGCGGGACAGGGATTTTGCTTTCTCTCCCTGTAGGAGCTATGTATGCAGGGATGGGGCCTGGCAGGTTAGTTCTTTTGAAAAGCAGTTCTTTGACCGCAAGAGATTTCAGAGTTTTTGGAGGGGAGTGGACGCCGGACTTCGCAGATATCTGGGGACCGGGCGTTATCTGAAGGAGGCGCCTTCGGAGGAATGGGTTGAACCTCTTTTGGAGGCTTTGATAGAGGCGGATAAGAGAGAGCGTATGGAGGCCTCGAGACCGCGGATCAATATTGATCTTGGGGGCCTTGACCGGATCCGCCGCGATGCTATTATAACGAGAGATAGTCTTCTTACAGATGAGGAAATATCTGAGCCACTAGAGGTGCCGGAGGAGATAGCGGCGCCATTGGAGCCGGATTCATATGAGGCTGCGCAGGATATTCCTTTGGATGATGTACATGCAGGGATACTAAGGGCCCTTCTTATGGGACAGGATGTTACAGTCCTTCTGGGATCGGCCCACATTATGCCGTCCATTTTTGCAGATGAGGTCAACGAAGCCCTTTATGACGAGATCGGTGATACTGTACTTATCTGTGAGGATGACAGGCTTTCGCTTATAGAGGACTATTTAGAGGACCTGGAAAAACTTCTTGGAGTAGATCATGATGGATGATAAAAAAGTACCTAAGCGTATAGCACAGACCGTGCTTAATTCATTAAAGGGAGGCGTGGTTCCCCGCATAGGTCTTCCCTATATTACTGTTGGACGTAAAAGCGAGATAGAAGCGCTTCTTCACGATGTGGATATCATTTCGGAGGGAGGGGCTTCCTTTCGTTTTATTGTAGGACGCTACGGCAGCGGCAAGAGTTTTCTTCTCCAGACCATCAGGAACTACGTGATGGACAGGGGCTTTATTGTTGCCGATGCGGATCTGTCGCCTGAGCGGAGGCTTCAGGGGACTCGGGGGCAGGGTCTGGCGACCTATAGAGAACTCATTTCCAATCTCTCCACCAAGACCAAGCCTGAGGGTGGAGCCCTGACTCTTATCCTTGATCGCTGGATAAGCGCCGTGCAGACTGAGGCTATGCAGGAGACAGGTCTCTCACCGGAGGATCCGGGTCTTGCCGATGCCACAGATCGCAGGATATATGCGGTTACGTCTTCGGTCAGTGAGCTGGTCCATGGCTTTGAGTTTGCCAGGCTGCTTTCAGCATATTACAGGGCATATATAAGCGGAGATGACGAGACCAAGGCGAAAGTTGTTCGCTGGTTCAGGGGAGAGTATGCCCTTAAGAGCGAGGCCAAGGAAGCTCTGGGCGTCAATATCATTATTGCTGATGACGACTGGTATGACTATCTTAAGCTTTTTGCCGTATTTTTCAGACTTGCGGGATATACGGGCATGTTCATTATGATCGATGAACTTGTTAACATCTATAAGATCCCTAATTCCATTACGCGGCAGTATAACTACGAAAAGATACTTACCATGTACAATGATGCACTTCAAGGCAAGGCGAGGCATCTTGGGATCATCATGGGTGCAACGCCTCAGGCCATGGAGGATAAGAGGCGCGGCATCTTCAGTTATGAAGCTCTACGTTCCAGACTCAGTGAGGGGAGATTTTCAAAGCCCGGAGCCAGGGATATGCTGGCTCCTGTCATACGACTTGAGGCGCTTACAGCTGAAGAGATGTTGGTCCTTTGTGAAAAACTTGCCATGATGCATGCTGGACTATACGGGTATGAAAGAAAAGTATGTACAGAGGATCTGGTGGATTTTATCAAGATCGAGTACGGCCGTATAGGTGCGGATGAAAATATAACACCCAGAGAAGTCATCCGTGACTTCATAGAACTTTTGGATCTTTTATACCAGCATGAGGATATGAGCATTTCCGAATTGCTAAACTCAGAGGAGTTCAGTTATGCCAGATCAGAGGCCGTTTCAGATGAGGCGGCGGCAGGGTATGTGGAGTTTACATTATGAATACTTTTGATCGATATGCACCTTTTATCAGAGATTACATATACCGCAGCGGGTGGCAAAGCCTGAGGGCCGTTCAGAACGCAGCGGGAGATGCTATCTTTGGATCAGAGGACAATGTACTGCTTACAGCTTCTACCGCCTCCGGCAAGACCGAGGCGGCCTTTTTTCCCATACTTACTCTTCTTGATGAGGAGCCTTCGAGATCGGTTGGGGTTTTGTATATCGCCCCTCTTAAGGCCCTTATCAATGATCAGTTTGGAAGACTTAGTGAGTTATGCGAGGAGGAGGGTATTGAGGTAACCCGCTGGCACGGAGACGCGACGCAGACGTCCAAACGCAGGCTCCTTAAAAAGCCATCCGGTATCCTTCAGATCACGCCGGAGTCACTGGAGTCCCTTATGATCAATAAGCACATGGAGATCCCGTCCTTGTTTTGCGATCTGAGGTTTATCGTTATTGATGAGGTCCATTCTCTGCTCCGGGGAGACAGGGGGCTTCAGACCTTTTGTCTTATAGAGCGTCTTTGCCGTCTGGCAGGCTGTTATCCCAGGAGGATAGGTCTTTCTGCCACCATAGGAAATCCTCGGTTGGCTGGTCAGTTTCTTGCTGCCGGCAGTGGCAGGGGTACGATCATACCGGAGTTTGACGGGGGCCGGGAGGTCTGGCGTCTTTCCATGGAACATTTTTATAACAGTGCGCCGCAGGCTGATGAGGGTAGGGCCGAGCTTACAGATACACCGCCTACAGAGTCACCTACCGATACTGCGCCCCAGGCTGCAGATCCGGGAATGGGCTATATCTTTGAGCATACGAAGGGGAAAAAGTGTCTTATATTCACTAACTCCAGAGAGGAGTGTGAGAGTGTCTGCCAAAGCTTAAGACAGTACTGCGAGGTCAATCATGAGCCGGACCGTTTTCTCATTCATCACGGTAATCTTTCTGCTTCCTATCGGGAGAGCGCGGAGGAGGAGATGAAGGATGATGATTCCCTTATGAGCATCTGTGCTACAGCCACATTGGAACTGGGGATAGATGTGGGGAGGCTTGAGAGGGCCTTTCAGATCGATGCGCCGTATACGGTTTCCGGTTTTTTGCAGCGTATGGGACGTACCGGCAGGCGGGGAGATCCCTCGGAGATGTGGTTTGTCATGCGTGAGGAACACCAGGAGGCCCGGGCCATGCTGCCGGATTCCATACCCTGGCCTTTGATCCAGGGTATAGCCCTGATCCAGTTATATATTGAGGAGCGCTTCGTGGAACCTCCTCGTATGGATCGACTTCCCTATAGTCTTTTATACCATCAGACTATGAGTACGCTTTCATCCCATGGGGAGATGACGCCGGCAGAGCTTGCATCCAGAGTACTTTCGCTTAGCTGTTTTCACAGGATCACTCAGGATGACTATAGGACGCTTCTTAGACACCTTGTTAAGACAGATCATATCGCAACTACTGAAAACGGGGGCCTTATTGTCGGCCTTACAGGGGAGCGTATTACGACAAGTTATAAGTTTTATGCTGTTTTTCAGGAGAATATCGAGTATACCGTACGCGCCGGCTCGGAGCAGCTTGGCACCATAGTAAAGCCCCCTCCGATAGGAGATAAGATCGCCATCGCAGGCAGGGTTTGGGTAGTTGAAGAGGTGGATCACAAGAGGCGTGAGGTTCTTTGCACTCTTGTCAAGGGCAATATACCGGCATATTTTGGTGATGTACCGGGAGATATACATGACCGTATCTTAGAGAGGATGTATCGTGTGCTAAGAGAGGATATCAGATATCCCTATCTTATGAGCCATGCGGTATATCGCCTTTCCGATGCAAGGGATACCTTCCAAAAGGCGGGAATGGATGCCAGTCCTCTTATCCATTTAGGCGGCAAGATGTGGGCGTTTTTCCCCTGGGTAGGAACCTATGCTTTTCTTGCAATGGAGCGCTTCCTTAAGATCAAATGCGCAAAGAGACTTGGACTAAAGGGGCTTCAGACCCTAAGACCTTATTATATGCAGTTTACCATGCAGGTAGGAGCAGAGGAGTTTTTTGAAATAATAAGGGAAGAGGCTTCCGGTGAGATCGTGCCTATGGATCTTGTATATCCCAAAGAGGTTCCTGTTTTTGAAAAATACGACCAATACATTCCGGAGGAGCTTGTTCGAAAGGGTTTTGCATACGGCGTCCTTGATGTTCCAGGTATGATAGAGTGTATCAGGAGTCTTTCTTTTTTGCCAGATAGATGATAGAATATACTATATTTCATGACCGACTATGAGCGATCTTTAAAAGGAGGGATTTTATGGGCGATTTGCAGGCAAACACTCTTCAAAAGATGCAAAACCTTAATAAGAGCGCTGAGCTTATGGGTATGCAGCATACGGAGGAACTATTAAGTGCAGACCATCTTAGGGTGGCCAATGCTGCTTCTGCCATGACGGGAACAACCGCTGAGAATCATAAAAATCACCAGCTCAGGGAGGCCCTTGTAGAGCAGATGCTGCTTTTAGAGGACACGGATCTTAATGCCCTTGTAGAGCAGTATCCTTCTCTTGCCGGGGAGGCCATGGATAAAAAGAACACTATGGTAAGAGAGGCCAATGCAAGTGGTAAGGACAAAGTAAAGACCGACTTTTTCGGTTCTAAAAGGAGAGCTGCCAGGAAAAAGCTTGCGGACATCAACGCCAAGAAGGAAAGATTTCAAAATGATATGCGGGAGCTGGAGTCGGATGCACAGTCTCTTGACCGCAAGGTCCGCCTCAACCGTTTTGACAGACAAAGAAGAGTCAAAGAGGGTAACAATGACAGGGGCCCGTTTGCATCGATTATCACAAGTGTGTTCAATGGAAAAGAAGCCGACAGGCGCATTACGGGACTTGAGCCTGATAAAGTTGATAAAAGGCCGTACGACTATGCGCCGGCTGTACATAATCCGGCCATGATATCTGTACACGGCCCCGGTGGCAGTGAACTTAAGGGATATAATTTTAGTCCTATGAGGGCACTTGACACTGGTAAGGTCGTGATACTGTTTACCGGATCCGGTGATGCGGGCATGATGGAACGAGGAATGGGAACGACAGTTACCAATTATGTTAACGCAGGATTTAGGGTAATTCAGATCGATTACCGGGGATATGGCGCCAGCGGTACCCTTGACAAAAAGGGTAAATTAAAAAGCGAGGGCCTTACCGAGCGAGGATTCTATGAAGACGGGGAAGCCATATTCAAGGGTGTTAAGGAGCAGCTTGGTCTATCCAATAGCCAGATCATCGTTCATGGTTATTCCATGGGAGGAGCTATCGCATCTCATGTGGTTGCTAAAATGGCAGAGGAAAATGCCCGCAAGGTTGAGGCTGGGGAGCAGCCTGACGAACCTTTAGCCGGTATGGTAATGGACAGTGCCATGAAAAGCCTCCAGTATGCGGCGACAAACACTTCCGGAGCGTTGGCAGGTAAGATCTCCAAGTGGGCTGCGGGAGATTATTCGGCAGAGGATCATCTTAGGACTATCGCTCATTACCAGCCTGATATACCGGTCCTTTTTGTAAGCGGAGACAAAACGGCTACGTATTCAGATAATAGTCCCAATGAGGATGGACTTACACTGGAGGATACCCATCTCGATCAGATAGAGGGATTTACTCATAAATCCTCCTATGTCAAGGAGGAGAGCGGTCATATGGACTGCCATATGACAACCGAGTTGGTACGTAATTTCTTTGTGCAAGGGCAGCAATAGAGGGGTAGGTTATGGACGGATTAAAGATATGTGTCGTAAACAAGGACACATTGTATATGTTTAAGGACCTGATGACAAACGAGATCAGATTGTCTTTTAATGACCTTTCGGTATCATACTGTGCGATCCTTGAGACAGATGAGGGTCCCAAAAGGGCGGGCATCATCATTGGTCACCCGGATGGGGAGGAGCTCTATATAGATTGGCTTTTTGTTAATAAGGAGCTGCGTGGCAGAGGCGTTGCAGGGGCTCTTTTGGAGAGGATGTCCGAAGCCGTACAAAATGTACCGGAGTTTTCAGGTATCATGGCATTTGCCGGTGAGGGCGAGGAAGAGCTTCGCAGGTTTTTGGATAACCGCGGATTTTTGGTTATGTCCATGGAGGGTCGTGGCCAGTTTGTTACCAAGGTGTCCGAATGCGGACTTAATAAAGCCTTGGCAGATGGTGCTTCCAAAATGTGCTTTGGACTTGACAAAATACCTGCCAGAGCATTTAGGGGCCTGGAGATGGACATCGAAAAGGATAGCAATGTTTCCGTGGGAGTGCCTCTTCCCATAAAGGCGGAAGACTACAGTCCGCTTAGTATGGCTTTCCAGCTAAGGCAGGATCAGATCGAGGCCATTGTCCTGTTGAAAGAGGATAATGTCAGGATCTTTGGAGAGGAACAATCAGTTATCAATGTATCATGGGCATACAGCAGGGACAAGAGCGGAAAGAGCCTTATGGTGCTTATCGCATGTATCCTTAACATGATCAAAAAGGAAATGGGGGATGTGATCCTTACCTTTGCCTCGCTTAATGAGAAAACAATGGACCTTGGCAGAAAACTCTTTGATGATGCGGAGTTTGAGCAGCTTTATTTAGCATATCTCAGCTTCGAAGAATAATATTGACATATCTACGGGTAATATGTAATCTTAAATAGGTTTACATATTACCCGTAGTTCCCTTTTGGGGCGGCGAAGAGAGGAGACAAAAATGGAGACAAAAAAGAAGCTAAACTTTTCAACAAAAACCATAGTGGCAACAGGACTTGGTGCGGCAGTTTTTTTGGTTTTATTCTTATTCGTTAAGGTTCCTTCACCGGTTCCTGAGACCAATCTGCAGATAGCATACGGTATCTCAAGCTTTTTTGCTGCTTTGTTTGGACCTGTAGCAGGCTTTTTGATCGCATTTGTAGGTCATGCGCTTTCAGATTTCATATCCTATGGTTCTCCTTGGTGGAGCTGGGTTATTGCGTCCGGTGTCAGCGGACTTGTTACCGGATTTGCATATTGGAAGGTAGCCGGACCTGTTGAGGAAGGCAAGTTTGGAGGAAAAGAGATCCTTTCCTTTGTGATCTGGGTTGTTATCGCTAACGTTGCAGCATGGGTGGTTGTAGCACCTGTTCTTGATATCGTTATGTACAGCGAGCCGGTTAACAAGGTATTCATTCAGGGAGCTATGGCTTGTGCTTTGGATATCGTTGTTTCACTGGTGATCGGAATCATCCTTTTGAAGGCATATTCAGCAACTAAAACAAGTGCAGGAAGTTTGTCTAAAGACGAGTAATCTGTTAATATTAGGGAAGGCGATCACGCCTTCCCTTTTTTCTTTGCCGGGAACGATTATGTACTATAAGTTGCTTACAGGTGACCATAATGGGTGAAACACTGATTGAATTTAAAAACTATAGTTTTAGGTATCATGAGCAAAGTGAGCCTACTTTAAAAAACATAGATCTTAAAATAGAGCGTGGAGAAAAAGTCCTTATCCTGGGTCCTTCGGGATCGGGAAAGAGTACCCTAGGAAATTGTATCAACGGTCTTATTCCTTTCGCACACAAGGGAGATATAAGTGGAACTCTTACGGTTTCCGGAATAGAAAACAAAAAGTCGAGTCTTTTTGAGCTGTCAAATCACGTGGGGACTGTTCTTCAGGACAGTGACGGACAGTTTATCGGGCTCAGCGTGGGAGAGGATATAGCTTTTGCTCTGGAAAATGATCTGATTCCCCAGCAGGAGATGAAGGAAAGGGTGCAGTCCATAGCCCAGATAGTTGATATGGGATCTTTTCTTGACCAGAATCCCCATGAACTCAGCGGTGGCCAGAAGCAGAGAGTTTCTCTGGCTGGAGTCATGGTGGATGATGTGGATATCCTGCTTTTTGACGAGCCTCTTGCAAATCTGGATCCAAGAACAGGTAAGGTTGCTATTGAGCTTATAGATGATATTTCAAAAGATGATAAGACCATTATAATTATCGAGCATCGACTTGAAGATGTTTTGCACCGTCCCGTTGACAGGATCGTTGTCATGAATGAAGGACAGATCATTATGGATGATACTCCTGCCAATGTGCTATCCAGTGGGATCCTGGGGAAATATGGCATTCGTGAACCTCTCTATCTTACAGCGGCAAGGTACGCAGGTATAAGTATCAATTCGGACATGCATCCGGAATCGCTGGATGATTTCAGAATAGAAGATTGCAAAGATCAGTTACTAAACTGGTATGAATCCAACTATATACGTCATTCCGAGAACCCCCAAAATCCGCTTTTGGAGATTAAAAATATATCTTTTTCCTATGATGGGATAAAGCCTGTGCTCTCGGATATATCTGCCACTATCAATGAGGGAGAGATGCTTAGTATCGTGGGGAAAAACGGGGCAGGAAAGACCACGCTTTCTTCTATCCTTTGCGGATTTATCACTCCGGATCAGGGACAGGTTCTTTTGGAGGGTGAAGACTTATCAAAGTATTCTATTGCCGAAAGAGCAACACATATAGGGATTGTTATGCAAAATCCCAATCAGATGATTTCCAAGACCATGATCTTTGATGAAGTGGCCTTTGGCCTTAGGATCAGAAAGGTGCCTGAGGACGAGATAGAAAAAAAGGTGTTTGAGGTTCTTCGGATCTGCGGTTTGTATGAATATCGAAACTGGCCGATTTCAGCCCTTAGTTTTGGACAGAAAAAGAGAGTCACTATTGCTTCTATACTTGTATTGAATCCAAGGATCCTGATCCTGGACGAGCCTACTGCAGGGCAAGACTATTATCACTATTCCGAGATAATGGAGTTTCTAAAGAGCCTTAATGAGCGGGGGCAGACTATCTTGCTTGTCACACATGATATGCATTTGATGCTGGAATACACTAAGCGTGCCATAGTGATCTGCGATGGCAGGAAGCTGGCGGATCAGGCGTCATATGAAGTCCTTTGCGACATGGACCTTACTGAAAGAGCGAACCTAAAAGAGACTTCGCTGTTTGAACTGGCGCTGAAAGCCGGAATCGAGGATCCTTTGGGTTTTGTTGAGTGTTTTATCTATTACGACAGGAGGGTCAGGCAAGGTGAAGATTAAGATTTTTTCATATAGCATGTTGGATACCCCTGTCCACAGGCTATCCGGGCTTTCTAAGCTGATCTGCTTTTTGCTGCTGACGACAGCCATTATGTTGACATATGACATAAGGATCATTGTGGGGATCATGATCTTTTCAAATATCATGATGGCGATCTCAAAGATAAAGTTGTCCCAGATCAGACTTATGCTCATTTATGTAGGAATATTCCTGGCATTTAATTTTGTTCTTACTTATCTTTTTGCACCGAAGTACGGTGTAGAGATATTCGGTACGGAGCATATCCTTCTTAATCTGCCGGGTGACTTTGATTTTACTTTGGAGGAACTGTTTTATCTTGTTATAAAGACAGCGAAGTATATGTCTGTTATCCCCCTGGGTATCATTTTCATTCTGACTACCAATCCCAGTGAGTTTGCATCTTCGCTTAACAGGGTGGGAGTAAGCTACAAGATCTGCACCTCCCTTGCACTGACGCTTAGGTACTTTCCTGATGTAGCCAATGACTATACCGCTATTTCTCTTGCACAGCAGGCAAGAGGCCTTGAGATGAGTAAAAAGGCTAGTACTTCGGACAGGCTCAAAAATGTGGCGGCAATCCTTGTTCCTCTTATAATGACTACCATGGACAGGATCGATATCATTTCCAATGCCATGGATCTAAGGGGCTTTGGTAAGCATAAAAAGCGTAGCTGGTATGCGGCAAGACCGCTTAAGGGCGCGGATCATCTTAGCATGATCATTTGTCTTGCTATTTTTGTTTTTACGATCTGGGTTCGTGTATTTATCAATAAGAGCATATATTATAATCCCTTTGTTAAATAAAAGGAGTTGGAGGAGTTATGAATCAGGAAGTTTTACCTATCTTAGTTTTTCAGACAGATTTTACCTATAAGGAAGGCGCTGTAGCTGCCATGTATGGTGTGGTAAGAAGTGTGGACCGTGATGTTGAGATAATTACTGCCACACACGAGATACCCCAGTATGATATTTGGAGTGCGTCATATAGACTGTCCCAGTATGTTCCGTTTTGGCCAAAGGGAACAGTGTTTGTAAGTGTGGTAGATCCCGGAGTAGGAACCAGCCGAAGGGCCTGTGTGGCACTTACGAAGGACGGCTATTATATTGTGACCCCTGATAACGGAGCCCTTACCCATGTTATGGTTAAGCAGGGAATAAGTGAGGTCCGTATGATAGACGAGACCATAAACCGTCTCCAAAACACCAGGGGTACCAGTGTTTTCCACGGAAGAGATTTATTCGGGTACTGCGCTGCGCGTCTTGCTTCGGGAGTTATTTCATATGAGGAGGTAGGCCCTGCATACAGTGTAGATGAGATAGTGTCATTGGGACTTCCCGAATATACCTGCAAGGAAGGTTATGCAAGAGGCATCATTGAGATCGACGATCCTAATTTTGGAAACTGCTGGTCCAACATTCCGGTAGAGCAGATGCAAAAAGCAGGTTTTGAGTATGGCAGCAACGTTCATATAACGGTGACAAAAGGTACGGAGATATTGTATGACCGGGATACCAGATTTGACAGGACTTTCGGTGATGTGGAAAAGGGAGAGGCGATCCTTTATAACAATGAGCTTATGAACGTTTCCCTTGCTTTATCCCAGGGCAGTTTTATGGAATGCTACAATGTATTTTTCGGCCCTGAATATGTCATTGAGATAAAAAAAATAGAGTAAAATACAGTATTGAACAGGCCGGAGCAAGTCCGATATCAGACATAAAAATAACTAAACCCCGTGGTTATCATGTTCCTTAAAAATCAATATGTAATAGTTCACAAATGCAAGTGTTGGGGTTCGTGCAAACTTGTCTCTACAACATATTGGCGATCCGTGTTATAATGTAGAAGGTTCAAAAGTAAGGCAATGGAGGGTGGTCCAATGCAGCTTATGACGTCACAATGGAGTCGCGATTGGGAGCTGTTTGACGATGCCCATTCGGGGGGAAATATAGCATCTGGATTATCAGATGATGAAGTAGTCGAGTATCTCCGCTGGATGGCATGTAACAGGCCCCAGAAGTATGTTACATTAATGACTGCGTATTCAGAGAAGCGAAGCATGAGGACTTCGGCAGTAGCAGTTTAAAAACTTAATATCGGAGATTGGGGAGCACTTTTTAGTGCTCCCTTTAATATGGTATAATGTCCGAAAGTGGACAATTGTTTGAAGCATTGTGGTATGATCTTTAAGAAAAAGTAATTGCCGAAGAAAGGAAGAGGAAAGTCGGTATGAGATATGACGTTATTATAATTGGAGCTGGTCCGGGAGGTATTTTTTCGGCATATGAACTTAAGAAGATCAGTCCCGAATTAAAGGTGGGCGTCTTTGAGGCAGGACATGAGCTGTCAAAAAGGCATTGTCCCATTGATGGGGTAAAGATAAAAAGTTGTATTGGCTGCGACCGATGTTCGATAATGAGCGGATTCGGAGGAGCCGGAGCTTTTTCTGACGGAAAATATAACATTACCAATGACTTCGGTGGAACGCTTTATGAGTATATCGGTAAGGAAGAAGCTATCTCTCTCATGAAGTATGTGGACGAGATCAACATGTCTCATGGCGGAGAAGGCACAAAACTATATACAACGGCAGGCTCAAAGTTTAAAACCCTTTGTATCCAACATGGCCTTCATCTTTTGGACGCGTCTGTTAGACATCTTGGTACAGATATAAACTATGTTGTCCTTCAGAATCTTTATGATGAGCTGAAGGATAAGGTGGATTTTTATTTTGATACGGCGGTTGAGTCAATGGAGGTCATCGGCGAAGAGGCCGGCAAAACCGGCTATCGCGTACATACCGCATCCGATTCTTTTGAATGCGATAAGTGTGTTATTTCCGTTGGCCGAAGCGGAAGTAAGTGGATGGAAAAGATCTGCGGTGAGATAGGGATCGATACAAGATCCAACCGCGTAGACATAGGTGTCAGGGTTGAGCTTCCCGCTGAAGTTTTTGCACACCTTACAGACGAATTATATGAGAGCAAGATCATATACCGTACCCAAAAGTATGAGGATCTGGTGCGAACATTCTGCATGAATCCCAAGGGGGCAGTAGTAACCGAAAACACCAACGGTATAGTAACTGTTAACGGACACAGCTACGAGGATCCCGAAAAACAAACGAACAATACGAATTTTGCGTTGCTTGTGGCCAAGCATTTTTCACAGCCCTTTAAGGATTCCAACGGATATGGTGAGAGCATAGCACATCTTTCCAATATGCTTGGAGGAGGCGTTATCGTCCAGCGTTTCGGAGATCTTGTAAGAGGCCAGCGAAGCAATGAAAAGCGGATCAGCGAGTCATTTACCACTCCAACACTTCATGCTACGCCTGGAGACCTTAGCCTGGTACTTCCAAAGCGTATCTTGGATGGGATCATAGAGATGATCTATGCCCTTGATAAGATTGCTCCCGGTACGGCAAATGATGACACTCTTTTGTATGGTGTTGAGGTCAAATTCTATAACATGGAAGTTGCAGTTAATTCCGATCTCATGTGCAATCATGAAGGTCTTTATATTATTGGTGACGGAAGCGGAATTACACATTCCCTTTCTCATGCTTCCGCCAGTGGTATCCATGTTGCCAGGAAGATAACAGACTCAAACGAAAGTGACTAATGGTGTATAAATGACGCTCCAACAGGTATTATATATTCTTACAATCGAAGAATGCGGTTCTATGAATAAGGCTGCAGAGAAGCTTTTTGTTGTTCAGTCTACCTTAACGAGTTCTGTACGGGAGCTCGAGAAGGAGGTAGGCTTTCCTATCTTTGTTCGATCCCATAAAGGGGTCATACCCACTCCGGAAGGCCATGAGTTTTTGAGCGACGTCCGGCAGTTGTATCAGCATTATGGAACCGTAATGGAAAAGTACGAGGGTGAGGGTGATTACAAGCGAAAGTTTGGGGTATCGACACAGCACTACTCCTTTGCCGTAAAGGCCTTTGTAGAGATGGCAAAACACTACGACATGAAAAAGTTTGATTTTGCTATAAGAGAAACTCGTACAAAAAAGGTGATAACCGACGTCGGAAGGTTAAGAAGCGAGATTGGTATTTTGTACATGAGCGCTGCTAATCAGAAGCTGCTTAAAAAATTGTTTTCTGAAAACGAAGTTGAGTTCCATCCGCTGGTAAGATGCCAGGCTTATGTATACCTTTGGGAAGGGCATCCCCTGGCTGGAGAAAAGTCTATTGGAATGGATAAGCTGGAGCCATATCCGTGCCTTTCTTTTGAACAGGGGGAGGATGATTATTATCTTTCTGAGGAGATACTTAGTGAAAATGATTATCCAAGAACCGTAAAAGCTTGTGACAGGGCAACCATGCTGAATCTCATGGTTGGTATTAACGGCTATACCCTATGTTCAGGTATCATATCAGGTGATCTTAACGGTGACGGTTATGTGGTGGTGCCTTTTTGTGAAGACGAAAAAAACCAGAATACCACAATGGAGATAGGATACATAACAAAAAAGAACAATATTCTTAGTAAGATGGGCGAGGATTATCTCGCTGAGTTAAAAAGATATCTTAATGAAGCTGGGGCAGATATACTCTAGATATCAATTAAATTGAGTACTGATTCTCGGAATTCTGAATTATACAAATAGATCCTCTTGTGCCATAATACACAACATGTTTTATAAAACAAGAATCAATGAGAAAAGCACAAGGAGGAAAACAGTTATGAAAAGGATCAGTGCATTATTATTAACAGCGGCTTTGGCAGTAGGAGCTCTTTCGGGATGTGGTTCATCTCAGGCTTCTTCAGATACATCAAAGGCAGCATCAAAAAACAGTAATGACAAAAAGATAGTTGTAGGAGCTAATCCGGTTCCCCATGCGGACATTCTGGATAACGCGCTTAAGGCAGCCCTTGCTGAGGACGGTTGGGAACTTGAAACAGTAGTATTTGAGGATTACGTTCTTCCCAATACTTCACTTGAAGAGGGAGAGTTGGATGCCAACTATTTCCAGACACTTGGATATATGAACCAGCAGAACGAGGATGCAGGACTTCATCTGGCGGCGGTAGCAGGTGTGCATATTGAGCCCATGGGAATTTATTCTCAGAAGTATAAGTCCTTGGCAGAGCTTCCTGACGGTGCAGAGATCGGTATCCCCAATGATCCTGAAAACACAGAACGAGGACTGAACCTTCTTGTTCAAAAGGGTCTGCTTAATTCCCTTGGCGGATACGGTACAGATGATAATGTGACAGCTGAGTCTCTTTCAGATGATAAGGAAGCAAATCCTCACGGTTATAAAATCACTACTCTTGAGGCTTCAAGTCTTCCCCTTACCCTTCCGGATCTTGATGCCGCAACCAT
>JAEELH010000229.1 GCA_016288825.1 Lachnospiraceae bacterium
AAATGACTCTGCCCCCTGGTATAACAGCATGCCAAGACCGTTGGCGGTTCCTGCTCCAATAGACGCAGCGTCCTTCAAAAGCCTGGTTTCCTGAGGATCATAAATGATATCGCAAACAAACATATCCCTGCGAAGAAGTTTCTTTTCCACCGGGCTTCTGTCATCAGCTCCCATTCCAACATTGGTGGCATTGATAAGAATGTCTGTCTTTGCCATTCTGCTGCTAAAAGCATCCGGATCAGACATATCACAGATATCCCCTTTAATTACGCACTCAGATGAAAGCATCTTGACATATTCCCTAGCTTCATCAAATGTGGCGTTCTTTCTTTTACAAAGTACGAGATCGGACACGCCATCAAGAGCCAATGCTGCTGCTATTGATCTGGCAGCTCCGCCGGCACCCAGGATAGTAAAGGCAGCATCCTTTTTGTATACTCCGGATTCAGTAAGCGACCTGATAAGTCCGCGTCCGTCAGTTGTATCCCCATTGAGACTTCCGTCCTCTTCTATAGTTACTGTATTAACTGAATTGCAAAGTCTGGCAGCATCTGAGATCCTGTCAAGAAGAGGTATCACATCACGCTTAAGAGGCATTGTGAGATTAAAACCTCTGGCCCCGAAAAGGCGCAGAGAATCTATGGCTTCCGGAAGTTTTTCGGGAGTGATATCAAAAGCAAGATAAACATAGGGAAGATCAAGAAGGCCGGCAGCGGCCGAGTGCATCGCAGGTGAGATGCTATGCTCTACCGGATGGCCAAGAAGTGCAAGAAGTTTGGTGTTTCCGTTTATATTTATATTCATCATGTTATTCCTTTGTTTTTTTTTACAAATCATAGAAGTATTATGTTAAAATGTCAACTGTTATACTACTTAGGCTCTTACGCTCCCGCACGGATACCATCCCCGCCTGCGGTGCCGTAGCTCCTCGGCCGTGTGGTCTCCGCTTCGCTCCGGTCGTTGCAAAACGAACGTCCCCCGGACGTTCTGCAACCATCCGTGCTCGCGCCTTACATAGCATAATTACACAAATCGTCTAAAAAACAACATAAGAAAGGATTCATGATGCCTATAATTATAAAAGGAAAACTCATTGGAAACAGTTCACCGCTGGTGTGCGTTCCCATTACATCAACCGGAAGTATCGAGATACTTGCCTCTGCAAAAGAAGCTGTGCGCCATGGTGTAGATGCTATCGAGTGGCGGGCAGATTTTTTTGATAATCTGTCAGATAACCAAAGGCTTCGTGAGATTCTGGAGGGTTTACGTGATATTACGTCCGAAACCGTACTTATCGTTACAGTAAGAACTCAACCTCAGGGCGGCGAAGTATCGCTTTCATCTCTCGAGACCTACAGATTGCTTAATGAGATTGCTACTGCTCATGCTGCCGATCTTATCGATCTGGAATTTGACTGTGTGGATGATCCCATCCCTCTTATTACAAGGCTTCATGATCAGGGCTCCATGGTGATCGCATCGACCCATGATTTTTCATCTACTCCTTCCGGGGAAGATATCATAAGTAAGCTTGAAGCCATGGCTAAGATCGATGCGGATATCCTGAAGGTGGCATACACACCCTCATGCAGGGCTGATGCTTTTACACTAATGGGTGCTGTAGCCGAATTTACCGATACACATAATATTCCGGTGATCGGCATCTCTATGGGACAGGATGGTCTTGTTTCCCGTTTTGCTTCCGAATCTTTCGGCTCTTGCCTTACCTTTGGAATGCTTGGAGTATCTAGCGCTCCCGGACAGCCTAATGCAATAAAACTTTCGAAAACAATAAAACACATCCACTCTCTTTATAAAGGAGTATGAAATGGGACATATATTTTTAATTGGGTTCATGGGATGCGGCAAGACAACAGTTTCTCATCTTCTTTCCAACAGGATCCAGCGCCCCTTTTATGATACGGATGAACTGATAGAGGAAAAAGCCGGAATGACTATTCCCCAGATCTTTGAAAAACAGGGAGAAGCTCACTTCCGAAAGATAGAAACCGCTGTCCTCGAAGGCATGGCTGACCTTCCGGAGGGTATCGTCTCCTGCGGAGGCGGCATCATCAAATCCGACACCAATATCGCCCTTATGAAATCCATGGGTGATGTGGTGCTTTTGACTGCGGAGCCCGCAACAATACTCGAAAGAGTCATTGATAATGATGATCGTCCCCTTCTTTCAGGCCGAAAAAACGAGTCCGATATCAGACAACTTTTGGAGGAGCGCCTACCTTCCTATGAGAAAGCTGCCGACTACACCGTCGCTACTGATCACTCTTCTCCGGGCCACGTTGCAGATGATATTATCGCCATCCTCGAATTGACTTAATCGGGTGCTTCTGATAAAATCTTATTCGCTGGGTCTTCCAAAGGCCCTGATATATACGAATATGTGGGCGTAGCGTAGCTGGATAACGCATCAGACTCCGACTCTGAAGACCGCTGGTTCGAATCCAGTCGTCCACATAAAAAACCCCTCTGTAAAGAGGGGCTTTTTTTATCCTATCTGTTTTTCAAATTCTTTTCTTGTGGCCTTATAAATGGCATTGGCCTTATCCTGATCCTTGTAGATCTTGTTAAGCTCCATATTGTAGACATTTTTATCCGGTGATGAAGCAAACACCTTGTACATCTTGGTATAATCCTGAGGCTTCAGATCGAGATCGCTGACACAGGCCCTGATGGCCGCTTTGTTGATCTCTGTTTTTTTAACGGGAGCCTCAGCCGTATCCTCAGTTATTTCCTTTGCCTTGGTCTTTGGATTCGACTTTTTTGAAGTAGCCTTGGATGACTTGGAAGACTTTGCTCCCTTAGCTGACTCCTTAACAGGTAACTCTTCCTTTTTATCAAGAGGTGAGCTCTTCTTTCTGCCGGAAGATCTCTTCTTTTTGGGTGCAGCATCCTCAGCTATCTGATCCCTCTTGGAAAAGATAAGTCTTCTGCCAACAAAGTCCTGATTGTTCCACAGATCAAGCACAGAATTGAACCCGCTGTCCTTGCTGATTACTATAAATTCATTTTGCTTTGTAGTGGCAACAAGATATCCTGAAATGGCAGAAAGTTGGAAGTCCAGATAATTCTTAGCTGTTTTGTTGGTACGGATGTATCTGATGCTTGCTTTACTCTCGGCCATTTTTACGTGAAGCTCCATGGGGATGGAACTTCCGTCATTGCCGTAAAACATAACAACCTCGTCGTCTATGGAAAGGTTTTCCACTCCCTCAAGTCCGGCACTATGTACATTTTCATAATCAATAAGATAAACGCTCATTTTTTTCTCCCTGTATATGCCAGAATACCTGCTACCGTCTTGCCGTCCTGAAGTTTACCGCTGTATATCATATCAAGGACTTCGTCTACGGTAAAAAGCCTGATACTTATATCCTCCGCCTCATCAAGCTGCTGCTTGGCAGCAAGTCTGGCATCCTCAGCCAAAAATACTTCTATACGCTCATCGCAAAAGGCAACCGTGGATCGCAGTGAAAGAAGATGACTCCACTTATCGGAAACATATCCGCTCTCTTCCATAAGTTCTCTCTTGGCACATACCATAAAGTCCTCATCCACAGAATCCCTGCATCCGGCAGGCAGTTCCCAGGTCTCCCTCTCAAGAGCCGGCCTGTACTGTCTGCAAAGAGCTATATGACCGTCCTCCGTAACACAGACCGTGCAGGATGCTGCCATCCTGTGATGGACCATATCCCAGGTTTCCTGCTTTCCGTTATCAAGTTCCATGATATCGGAATAAATATCCAGTATGCTTCCCTTATGTACCAGTTTTCTATCTATTCTCTTTATCATTGCTAATACTTTCTGATACGTATCTTATAAGACGAAAAAAGGTGCAGATAAAAGTCTACACCTCTTTCTAACCTTAATTGAACTTGCGCTTTCTTGCAGCTTCTGATTTCTTTTTGCGCTTTACGCTAGGCTTCTCGTAATGTTCTCTCTTACGAATCTCCTGCTGTATCCCTGCCTTAGCACAGTTACGCTTAAAACGGCGAAGTGCGCTGTCAAGGGACTCGTTCTCTTTTACAGTAACGCTGGACAACCTGCTCAACCTCCCTCCAGTCGCTAGATTATGACACAAGTCACAAGCGGTATTATACTAAAACAAAAGCTCCCCGTCAAGTAATTTTTACATTGTCAGGTATTCGAGCTCATGTGTCAGTTCCTTTGGAACCGGAATCTCATCATGCTCCAGTTTTTTGATCACCAACTGAATGGGACGGGCATGCTGTGATACCTTGTTGGTATACTTTCCGATATGCGCCTCATACTGCGGGTTGGAACTAAGGGCGCTGCGGTATTCCTTACCGAAGGGACAATACTTAAAAAGGATATCCCTGGCCACCTTGTTAAGTCTGAGGGCTGCTCTGCTCTCGTACTTGATGTAGGTAAGATAATCCGTGACAAACACTACCCTGTAGTTGTTATTAGCCTTTTGGAGCTGCTTTTTAACCCTGTCCTTATAGTCTGCATTAAGCATGGAATTCTTCTTAAAGAACTGAAGATAATCCGTATACTCGGATGTAAGGGACGGATCATGGATATCGTTCCAGTGGATACCCTGCTCTGTCTTACACATCTCCCATCTGAACTCACCGCAAACACGGCTGACATGATCGGTAAGATCATCCGTCATAAATATTGGGAAAAGCATGCGTCCGGGTGAAGTACGCTTCTTACCCTCTATCTCCTGCCACAATACGCACCTTGCACCAACATTGGGCATCAGGATTACGTATGGAAGGACTTCCTTGTGAATAGGGATCTGATTGATATTGAGTTCGGGCTTTGAAAACCTCTCCTCCCTGAAAAAGATCCTGTAATCCATAGAACGGATACGATCAAGCTCCTCTCTGACCCTCTCATGGGAAACATAAGCCTTGTCCAAAGGAGCCATAACATTACAATCGTCAAATATGGGATTAAAAGAGGAAATACGACCAAAGGTCATACGGTTTCCGATGGTAAAGAGATTCTGGATCTCAAAATGAAGTCTGGCTTTGGCATCCTTAAGCATCTTGGCTTCCTGTGCCTCGGTAATATCTCCGCTGATACGGCTGTCGCGAAGATAGGTGGGCCAATCCTGATCGAACTCATTGCGGGAAGGCTCAACATGCATCTGATAAACTTCAAAAAGCCACTCTGCAATAGTGAGTATCCTGTGATCCGGATCCGGCCTGTACGCCTGGGCGAAACCGTAAAGTCTCCTTATCTCCTCCTCTGTGCAGATGGTCTCATCTATAAAGCCGAACATAAAGAACATCCGGATCTCCGGTGGAGCGTCATTATCACCAAAATACCTAAGAAGCGCTGCCTCGTAAACAGGATAATAAACCTTGGCAAGCTTGCGTCTTGCAGCACGGATCTCGTCACTGGATCCTCCTCTGTCAGAATGCCTCTTGTACTCTTCCATGGCGCCATTGACTTCTTTGACCGTGGCGTCATCAACCTTGGCATACATGAGAACGCGACCGAGGATATTGTTCATAGGTGGCATAGCATCAGCTGCATCACCGCTGTCTATGGCCTTCTTTTTAGCCTTGAGTGTATCTATAGCAATCTCAAAGGCGCCTGCATTTTTATCCAGAAAAGCCTCATACTCTCTGATCCCAACAAGATTATCACGTACAGCCACCATAAGATCTCTGGCTATATGGATAAATCCTCCACAGATATCCGGTCCCATGGAATAGATGGTGCTCTTGAAACGCTCGTCATTTTCATTGACCGAAAGGGCAAACTTAGCAAGCCACTGCGGTACAGTAAGCGTCTGCGGCGGGGGCTTGATCTCTGAAAGTCCCGGGAAAAGGTCTGCCTTTTCTCCCACCTCTGCACAAAGCATAGGATATTCCTTCTGCGACTCGCAGATCTTTGCATAGCGCTTTTTAACATTTTCATAAGATGCCAGAAGCACCTGATAAAAATAATTGGAATTAAGGATGGTCTGAGATGTGATAGTGGGCGCTATCTTCTGATTGACAGCAAGAAGCTTGTCAACGTCCAGATAATCATTGTAAGGATAAGCATAGGTTGCCGCATCCTCGGCTGCAATATAGGTATATCCGTAATTCTTACCGGGTACCTCTGCCATACCGATGATACTGCCTGCATTAAGCGTAATGAAACTATCTCCCTTTTTCATGCGGATACGGCCGGAAATAACTATCTCCAGCTCCTTGACAGGGTCACCCTCCTGGTGGATCACCTGATCCTTTTTCCACTGCAAAAGTGCCATAAAAAACCTCCGCATAAAAAAAATGGTAACGGCTCAAAATATGCTGAGCCGCAACCATTATTATAAATGATTTTTCCAGGAGTAGCAACTTTACTTTTTGGTTTTTACCGTGAGTTTTGCCGGGCTTCCTGTATATATCCTGTCGCCTACTTTGTAGAAGGCACATACGCTGTACTTATAGCTCGTATTGGCAGAAAGCTTTTTGTTGGTAAAGGTAGTAACATCCGCTCCGTCGATCACTTTGATCTGGGTACTCTTGCCACCCTTGTCCGTCCTGTAAACGTAATATCCTGCCGCACCGCTGCTCTCTGACCAGGTAAGCTTGACCGATGACTTGGTAACTGAAGAAGCTGACAGCTTTTTAACTGCGGGAAGGACGCCTGTACCGGTATTATCAGTATAAGCCTTGATGCGGAAATTGCCGTATCCGTAACCTGTCTCTGCTGCTGAAAGGTTCTTGCCCGACGAGTCCTGAAGCTTGGTGAGATCCACATACTCATCATCCTGAAGATAGAAGCTCTCACCTGCACTGATACCGCAGGAAACTCCAAGGTTCTTATCTCCGGAATAAACAGATTCCTTGCCGTATTCGCAGGACATCTTAGCACCGTCGAGATCAACTATAACGGAGAAATACTCTCCAAACTTGAGGCTAACGGGACTATCCAGGGGAACGGTAATAAATCCACCGTAAGCAGTGCTTCCGAATACCTCAGCTACCGGATCTCCGCTCTCCGGATCCTCTCTGTCAAGTAATCCGGTATAGATGCTGATCGTATAGTCACAGGGGCCTGTGGGTGCGATTGCAACTGCACGAAGAGACTCTGTATCCGACTTGACTGCCTGGAATACATTAGCTGAAACTGTAGAATCAAGACTCTTGAGCTTGGTATTGGTAAATACGCCACCATCATACTGATAATTGTTGTCATACTTGCCGGCATAAGCCATGGAAACAGCATAGGCAGATGCACCTATACTCTCGTCATAGTATGAAAGCCAGAAGTAGGAATCCTTGTTGAAACCACTCTCACTGCTCCAACTGTTGCGGACAAGCCATGCACCGTCTCCCTGAGGCTTGTATGTAAAATTCTTAGCAGAAAAACTATCATCCCATCCAACTACAGCGATCGCATGATTGGCACTGCAGTCACACTCTGTGGTGTACTCATAGGCTCCCTTAAGGAAGCAGTATGAATTATGATCCTTGTTATAGTATACAGTACCGTTTTTATCCTGCTTGTTGCCGGAATAATAGGACATGCCTACCGCACCATGCTCCATGATAAGACTCTTGAGCGCTGCCGTATCACTGCTGGAAACAGAATAAGCAGACTCCAAATGGTACTGATCCTGATATGCATCACCCCTGGCTGCGGTGCCACTAGTGATTGCCTCAAATGTTTCAAGGGTATAAGGGAACTGCCACTCGGCTGCAAGTCCGCTCCATCTGGTCATAGTCCATATAGCAAAATCCATGCTGCCGCCGTACTTAAGGAAGTTGGTTCCCGAAAATGAGGTAGTATCGCCATAGGTAAAACCAATGGGATCACAAGACGGATAATAGGTATCATAGATAAGAGCCATCTCTGAAAGATCGATATCAGAGGTAGCCCCCAGATTGGTAACCGCATCAAACTCTGCCAAAGCCGTAGCTGCGAAGGACCAACAAGCTCCCCAACCCTTGTCGGAAGGATCCTGATCCCTGGTAGCGGGATAAACGGAAAGCTCCTCCTCAGTGGTATGCCAGGAAGCAGGAAGCTCAGCTGCGTATACGGCAGCGGGTTCCAGTATGAAAGCGGACAATACAGCCGCTATTAGCATAAGTGATAATTTCTTCATAAATCTAGCTCCAATTATTTTCTTCTGATAATTAGAGTATCGGAGAGTGCAAAAAGTTTCTTTAATGTACAAAATCAGGCACAAAATCGGGTCAACTTTGGTCAAAATAAAAAGCACACCCCGAAAATCATCCGGAATGTGCTCCATTTATCATCCTATCTGCTCGCTTACAACGTCTTTTGCCTTGCCGAGAGCCTCAGGTATACCTGCAGGATTCTTGCCGCCTGCCTGAGCCATAGCGGGCTTACCGCCACCGCCGCCTCCTACGCAGGAAGCAACTGCCTTGATTAGATTACCTGCATGTGCACCCTTTGCAACAGCGCCATCCGTAGCCATGGCCATAAGGCTTACCTTGCCGCCGACTTCGGACGCAAGAAGGATAACTCCCTCTCCTATCTGTGTCTTAAGCTGATCGCCCAAGTCACGAAGTCCGTTCATATCTACGCCTGAAAGCTGCTTTGCAATGAACTTAAGACCGCCGATCTCCTCAGCATCAGAAGAAGCGTCACCCAGAGCATCCTTGGCTGCAGCGCTCTTAAGTGAATCAACCTCACTCTTTAATTCCTTGATCTCGGAAAGAAGTGAGCTGATCTTGTCTGCTATCTGGTTATCTGAGGTCTTCAACAGCTCAGCTGCCTTGGAAAGAGCTGTCTCCTTTTCCTCATAGTAATCAAAGAGTCCTGCGCTGGTAAGAGCCTCTATCCTTCGTACACCGCTGGCAACTCCGGATTCGGATACGATACGGAATCTCTGGATATCTCCCGTGTTTTTAACATGAGTTCCGCCGCAAAGCTCAACAGAGAACTCGCCATCAGGTCCCATGGATACAACTCTTACCTCGTCGCCGTATTTCTCACCAAAAAGAGCCATAGCGCCGGTCTTTTTAGCCTCTTCAATGCTCATGACATTGGTGGTAACATCTGCTCCCGCAAAGATCCTGCTGTTAACGATCTGCTCAACCTTTGCGATCTCCTCAGCTGTCATGGCTGAGAAATGGGTAAAGTCAAATCTGAGTCTTGCACTGTTAACATCGGAACCCTTCTGCTGTACATGATCACCAAGAACCTCACGCAGTGCTCTCTGAAGAAGATGTGTAGCGGAATGATTCCTGCAGGTAAGGGATCTGTTGCCAAAGTTTACATTGAGCTTAACTGCATCACCCTTTTTCAGGCTGCCCTTTTTAACAAATCCAACATGGCCGATCTTGCCGCCTGCCAGATGGATGGTATCCTCAACCTCAAATACATTGTCGCCGCAAATGATCTCTCCGATATCACCGTTCTGACCACCCATAGTGCCGTAGAAAGGAGTCTTGTCTGTAATAATGGTTCCCTTTGCATCCTGACCGAGACTGTCAACCACATCGCTCTCATCGGTGATGGCAATGATGCTACCCTCATCAGTAAGCCTGTCATAGCCGGTGAACTCCGAAGTCAGACTTACATCAAGCTTATCGTAAACAGTGGCGTCCTTGCCCATGTAGTTGGTTTCCTTGCGGGCATTACGCGCAGTATCTCTCTGCTTTTCCATTGCGGCTTCAAAGCCATCCTTGTCGATATCGTAGCCCTTCTCAGCAAGGATCTCCTCAGTAAGATCAAGAGGGAATCCATAGGTATCGTAAAGTTTGAAAGCATCATCTCCGGAAAGAGTCTTCTTTCCTGCTTTCTTAAGGTCCTCCTCAAGATCGGAAAGGATGGAAAGGCCCTGATCGATTGTCTTGTTGAACTTCTCCTCTTCCTCATTAAGTACTCTGAAGATAAACTCCTTCTTCTCAAGAAGCTCGGGATAGCCGTCATGGCTCTCCTCAATAACGGTGCCTGAAAGAGTTGACATGAAAAGTCCCTTGATGCCCAGCATCCTGCCGTGGCGCGCCGCACGTCTGATAAGGCGACGGAGAACGTATCCCCTGCCCTCGTTTGAAGGAAGGATACCGTCACTTACCATAAATGTTGAAGAACGGATATGGTCTGTGATAAGACGGATGGAAATATCGTCCTTTTCGCTGGCCTTGTAGGTCTTTCCCGAAAGCTCGCAGATCTTGTCTCTGATTGCCTTCATGGTGTCGATATCAAAAACAGAATCCACGTCCTGCATAACTACGGCAAGACGTTCAAGACCCATACCTGTATCAATGTTTTTCTGATCCAGCTCCACGTATCCGCCGTGTCCGTCACCATTAAACTGAGTGAAAACGTTGTTCCAAACTTCCATATAACGGTCGCAGTCGCAGCCTACCTTGCAGGTGGGCTTTCCACAGCCATACTTCTCGCCTCTGTCATAGTAGATCTCGGAACAGGGGCCGCAGGGACCTGCTCCATGCTCCCAGAAGTTGTCACACTCTCCTGTCTCGGGATCACGGTAGAATCTGGTAATGCGATCCTCTGCAATTCCGATCTCCTTATTCCAGATCTCAAAAGCCTCGTCATCCTCTCCATAGATTGAAGGATAAAGACGGTCCGGATCCAGACCAAGAACCTCGGTAAGGTACTCCCATGACCAGTGGATAGCCTCTGTCTTAAAATAATCTCCAAAAGAGAAATTGCCCAGCATCTCGAAGAAAGTAAGATGTCTTGCAGTCTTTCCGACATTCTCGATATCACCGGTACGGATACACTTCTGGCAGGTTGTCATCCTGCGGCGGGGAGGTATCTCCTGGCCTGTGAAATAAGGCTTAAGTGGCGCCATACCTGCGTTGATAAGAAGAAGAGAATTATCGTTTTCGGGAACAAGGGAATAGCTGGCATGTGCCAGATGATCCTTGCTCTCAAAGAATTCAAGATAGCTGCGTCTAAGTTCGTTTACTCCGTGTTTCACTTTTATGCTCCTTCTACTTTTTATTTCATACGTCCAATAATAGCGTTTGCTTTCGCATATATCTCTTCGGGATCAAATCCGATATCGTACTTGCCATCCTCATATAACACTTTTCCGTTGACCATGGTAAGTCTGACATTGGACTTGCTTCCGCTGTAAACCAGATTCTTTACGATATTGTTTTCCGGCTGCATATTGGGCTGCTTCATATCGATCATTACGATATCCGCTTTTTTGCCGACTGCAAGTCTGTCACAGTCCCCAAGATCCATACACTGTGCGCCACCGGCGGTTGCTGCATAGAGGATCTCAGAAGCATCTACTGCTGCTGCATCATTTTCTGAAACCTTAGACAATGTGGCCGCAAGATACATCTCTCTGAAAAAGTCCAAAGCATTGTTGCTTGCAGGTCCGTCTGTTCCGATAGCAAGATTGATGCCCTGATCAAGATACTTTTTAACGGGTGCGATACCGCTTGCAAGTTTCAGATTGGAGCAGGGATTGGTAACTGCCCAAAGCCCCTTTTCCTTAAAGATCTCAATGTCCCTGTCATCAAAGTATACGCAGTGGTATCCGCCGCCGCCGTACTCATACATACCCAGAGAATCCGTGAGTTGTGTAGGTGTCTTACCCCAACGCTCTATACACTCATCAACCTCTTTTCTGGTCTCGGAATTGTGAAGGAAGGTAGGTGATTTGTACTTTTGAGAAAGCTTCGCCAGTCCCTCCATCCTCTCCATGGATGTAGTGTATTCCGCATGGAAACCAATGATGAATTTTGCAAGTCCGTCACTGGACTTACCAAGCTCATTGACCTTGAGGTAATTTTCCTCAACCGCCTCGGGTCCTGCCCCAAAGTTATTCATACCTGAGGTCTGAACCGTACGAAAACCGCAGTCAACACTAGCCTGTGCATTCTTCGGAGGGAAGAAATACATATCGAAATTGGAAGTAATACCGCTGGTAAGGTACTCCATGATACCCAGGATATCCAGCCAATAAATATCATCCTCGGTAAGCTGACCCTCTCTGGGAAATACCGCGTCGAACAGCCACTTATCAAGAGGCAGATCATCCGCAAAGGACCGAAGGAAGGTCATGGCTGTATGGGTATGAGCATTTTTAAACCCGGGAATAAGGAGATTCCCATTACAATCTATAGATCTGGCAGTAACATACTCATCTCCCAGACCCGGAGCACTGTTCACATCTGAACCGTCACCGATATAGGCAATGGAATTACCCTTTGTCCAAAGTTCTCCGTCTACGATCCTAAAAGAGTGATCGTCCTCCGTAAGAAGGATCCTGGCATTATAAAAACGAGTATTCATGCAAGTACCTCCTTCATATCCATAATAGATCTCTTTACAAGACGGGTAAATTTATCTGCTGCCGCTTTTCCGGCATCGATTACTTCCTGCTCCGAAAGAGGTGTGGGTGATATCCCCGCCGCAAGATTGGAAATACATGATACTCCCACGACACGAAGCCCCATATGATTGGCAGCTACAGCCTCACAGGCAGTACTCATACCTACGGCATCAGCTCCTAAGGTACGGCAAAGACCGATCTCTGCCGGACTTTCATAATTGGGTCCCTGAGTCTGAACGTAAACGCCCTGGCGAAGACGAACATCCTCTTTCATTGCTGCTTTTTTGATGGTCTCGGAAAGCTCCTCATCATAAATATGACTCATATCCGGAAATCTGGTTCCAAGCTCACTGATATTCTCTCCCCTAAGGGGTGAAGGAACGAAGAAGGAAATCTGATCGGTGATCAGCATAAGATCTCCGGCATGAAAACCCTGCTTGATACCTCCGGATGCATTGGTAAGGAAAAGAACCTTTGCACCCATCATTCCCATAAGCCTGATGGGAAGTACGACATCGGACATATCATATCCCTCGTAATAGTGAACTCTTCCCTGCATGCAAACCACAGGAACATCACCGACTCTTCCAAATACAAATCTTCCCTTATGTCCGGGAGCTGTAGAAACAGGGAATCCGGGAATATCCTTGTAGTCCACAACACAGTCCACATCCATTGTATCCGCAAAATCACCGAGTCCCGATCCGAGAACAAGAGCAACCTCAGGTACGAAATCAGTCTTTTCTCTGACTGCCTCAAGGCATTTGCTTAACTTTTCATATACTGGATTCATTTACTTCCCCCCTTATTTTTTCCTAACCATAACAGGTCTGGGCGATGTCCATGTACTGCAGATATTGCGGTTCAAAACTCCCTTTTTAAAAGTTCTGGCCTGAACATAATACATCTTTCCGCCCTTAAGTCTTCCAAGGATCTTATATCCCTTGTCTGTCTGGTAAACCTGACCGATCCAAAGCAGCTTTTCATTACGGGCAACCCTGAACTGCACGCCGTCGCATCCCATAGGAACGTCAGCCTGTAATATCAGCTTCTCCGGAGTAGAATTGTCTATATTGATGTGACTGATGGGAGAAACATTGGTCCTGGGCAGCCATCTTATCCCGTCGGATGTAATAGACAGTTTGTAATTTTGCAACTGCAAAGCCAGCGTTATGAGCAATATTATTACCGCCATTATTGCGAGCACAGAAACAGTCTGCCCTGCCAGTTTTGCGTTTGAAACCTTCTTCTTTGCCATTATCGATCGCCCCTTGTCTCTTTTTGAACTATCTCAAGATTACCGGAATGCTTGACTATCGAATGAGCCGGAATAACTCCTCTGACCATGGACAAAGGATAAACATTGGTATCCGGTCCTATGACCGTACCGGGATTTAATACACTGTTGCAGCCTACTTCTACGAAATCTCCCAGCATCGCTCCGAATTTTTTAAGTCCGGTCTCAATGCTCCTGCCGTCCATATACTTTACGGTAACAAGTGTCTTATCACTTTTGACATTGGAAGTGATGGAGCCTGCCCCCATATGTGAACGATATCCCAAAACAGAATCCCCAACATAATTATAATGAGGAACCTGAACATTATCAAAAAGGATATCATTTTTGATCTCTGTAGAATTACCTACGACACAGTTATTGCCAATAATGGCACTGCCTCTGATAAAGGCTCCGGGACGGACCTCTGTGTCCTCGCCGATGATGACCGGACCGTTAATGGAGGCCGTCGGCGCTATTAATGCAGATCTTGCGATCCAGATCCCCTCTCCTTTGTTTTCATAGATATTGGGATCAAGTGTGGGACCAAGCTTTAAAACAAAGTCCTTGATCCGTGGAAGAACTTCCCAGGGATACTCTACCCCCTCAAAAAGCTCTCCCGCTATTGTATGGGAAAGATCGTACATCTCGCTGATCTTCATTTTGAATTTCCTTTCTTTTTGATCCCGCCATAGGATCCGGTCTTGTAAAATGCCGCCGAATGGCCGAATACCTGATGCAGATATCCGCTGCCGGCAACGGATGATGATATTACCTTGTCGGTATTTCTTTTGATAAACGACTCCAGCTTTTCCATATACTCATCAGACGAGATCTCACCGCTGGCCACCAAATTGAGTCCCTTTTCCCAACTTGCCGTAAGCTCTGGATTGAGAAGTGATCTGATGGAAAGACTGACCACATCAAATATCATCTCACCTGTGAGTGTAGGAGTGATGACCTGGGTCTTCTTGTTGAGGTTTAAATATTTATTCTTGATTAATTTTTCAAGAATACCCGCTCTGGTAGCTGAGGTTCCGATACCATTGCTCTTGATCTGCTCTCTCAGTTCCTCATCCTCTATAAGGTTACCCGCGTTCTCCATTGCCAGGATGATGGAACCCGAAGTATACCTCTTAGGTGGCTTGGTTTCGCCTTCTTTCACCAAAGTTTCGTCTACTTTTAATTTGGCGCCTTTTTTGAGATTTTTGACAAATTCAGGATCTGCCTTCTTCTCACCGGATTCTTCTTCATTCTTTTTTGAAAAAGAATAGTTCATTACTTCCAGATATCCCGGTGTTTTAAGAACCTTATCATTATAAAAGAACCTCTCCCTGTCACCCACTCGGGCTGTGACCGCAAGCTTATCATAAACTGCAGCCGGCAGAAAGATGGCCACAAAACGTCTGACTATCATCTCATAGATACCCAGAGATGTACTGTCAAGTCCCTTCATGGCACCCAGGCCGCTGCCTGTAGGAATGATCGCATAGTGGTCAGTTATCTGGCTATCATTAGTATATTTACTTTTAACAATGCCTTCATGCAGCTTATTATCAAGGATGTTGCGAACAAAAGGCTCTACCATCCTGATACCGCAAAGCCCATTTAGATTCTTGTGGATCTCTTTGGCTACCGCAGTGGATAGTACTCTGGCATCAGTTCTGGGATAGGTAACAAGCTTTTTCTCATACAGAGACTGTACTATCTCCAATGTCTTATCCGGCGGAATCTTGAATACCTTTGAAGCCTCATTCTGAAGTTCGGCCAGATTGTATAACAGCGGAGGATTCTTTTTCTCGCTCTTTTTGGAGATTTCCAGTATCTCTGCAAACAGATCCCCGTTTTCATCCCTTGGGCCCAGTTCGGAAAGCATTTTTTCAGCATCCGGTCTCTCAAGGAATCCAATATCCTTGTACAAAAGGGGAGAATTAAAATATTCTGAAGTCTCAACAGCCTTCCACTCAAGATTAAGTGGTCCGCATACTGCAACAGGCTTATAAAATGGTGTTTTAACAAATTCTCTGATGGCACGCTCACGCTTCACTACCATTCCGAGAACACAGGTCATAACTCTTCCTACAGAAATGACCGAATACTTTTCTCCAAGGAAGTCTGCCATGGCCCTTCCGTACCTAATGGTCAAAAGCCTGGAAAAGTTGATACCCATCAGATAGTCTTCTTTTGCACGAAGATATGCGCTGTCGCTGAGTTTGTCATACTCACTGAGCGGTTTGGCCTCCCGGATACCTCTTTTGATCTCCTCCTCGGTCTGGGAATCGATCCATACACGTCTCTCATCCTTACCGGAAACCTGAGCCTCCTGGGCAACAAGACGATAAATGTATTCTCCCTCTCTTCCCGAGTCGGTACAAACATAAATCTTGTCTACATCATCTCTGGTAAGAAGACTTTTTACTATCTCGAATTGCTTTTTTACACCGGGTATGACTTCGTACTTAAATTCTTCCGGCAAAAATGGCAGCGTATCCAGCCGCCATTTCCTGTACTTTTCATCATATACCTCGGGATAACTCATGGTCACCAGATGACCTACGCACCATGTGACGATACTGTTATCCCCCTCCTGATAGCCATCTTTTTTTGTCATTGGCTCTCCGAGAACCTCTGCAAAAGCCCTGGCTACCATGGGTTTTTCAGCAATATATACTGTCTTTGACATTATAACTCCGTCATATCGACAAGAACGATGGAACTGTCATTCTTAGATAGTTCAATAAGCTCCGGCGCAAAGGTCTGAGCTGAGAAAAGATATACTCCCTTAGCCTTGATCCTCGCAAGCTTCATGTCCGAAAGCAGACTTTCGTAATCAGCCATTGTAAACATGGGAGAATCCCAATTGCACTTTCCGCAGATGATCTCTCTTTCATCATCGGAGGCAACTATATCTATAGTGCCCTCCTTGCCGATCCAGGTACCAATCCTAACTGCCTTGACAGGAAGTCTCCCTGCCACATTGAGAAGCGAAAGGTACTCCAGACAAACCTGGGAGAAATATCTGCGAAGATGGCTCTGAAGATCGGGCTCAATAAACTTTGTATAAAAGCTCTCAGCATCCATTGTGGCAAGTTCTGACAAATGGGGATAGATGAATCTGAACCAAAAATCAACATAGTGATTTTTGATCCTGTAAACGCCCTTTTTTGCGTTATCCCATCCGCCGGTATCAAAAGAAACGATCTTTTCAACCACATCAAAAGATGCCAGATTTTTCATGTAAACTGAGATCTTGGCTCTGGAATAACCGGTAAAACGATAAATATCATTGAGTTTTTCATTACCGATAGCCATGGAATACAAGATCGTATTATACACTGAAAGCTCTCTAAGCTCCGAATAGATAAAATTCTGAGCCTCATCATAGAGGAAGCCGCCTCTGCTCAGGATATGTTTTATGATATTGTCCTTGGTAGAAAGTGACCCGTTCCATCTGGCAAGATAGGTCGGGCATCCACCGATAATACCATAAGCCTCCACTGCCCCCTTAACACTGAGTCCGGGAAATGCACGGACAAACTCAAGGAAGGTATAGTCGCTCACCTTGAGGATATGATCGATCTTGTTGTATGAATCCCCGAATATCTCTCTTGCGTCCTCGTCTGCATATGCCAGGGAGGATGTTGCAAGGATGATCATTACAGGCCCGGGATAAAGCTTTTTATCCCGAAGTTTGAGAACACTCTCAATAAACTCGGTATTCCTGCGGCCTACGCTCTGGAACTCATCCAGAACAACAACCAGCTTGGAACCGTCGCCGCTCCTGATCCTGTTAAAACACTCATCAATGGTGTTTTTGGTGATCTTGATATCATACGTCTTTTCCACCTCTGCGGAAAGCATGCTCCTCTGAAGTTCAAAGGATGCATTTCTGCAACGGTAGTAAAAATACTTTTTATCCTTCAAAAAAGCCGATATCAACTGTTCCTTTTCGCATCTGATATTACCTGAAACAAGAACCAGCTGATTGCTTCCCATCTCATAAATCCTGGAAAGCTCTTTTAAGATCTGACCTCTGGTGTCCATGGTTACTCCTGTTACTTTTTCTCAATATATCCCTTGGCCTTTAAAAGCTCTGCACACAAAACAGCTCCGCCTGCAGCGCCTCTTACTGTATTATGTGAAAGTCCCACGAACTTATAATCAAAAAGTGAATCCTCTCTGATACGTCCGATAGAAACGCCCATTCCTCTCTCATAATCAACATCAAGCCTTACCTGAGGTCTGTCGTCATCAGTCATATACTGGATGAACTGCTTGGGAGCGCTGGGAAGCTGAAGCTTCTGGGGCTCGCCTGAGAAGTTCAAAAGTGCCTCGATAAGCTGATCTTTGGTGGGCTTCTTTGCAAAGTTTACGAAAGCTGCAGCAGTATGTCCGTTGAGAACGGGAACTCTGATGCACTGGCAGGTGATCTGAACATTGTCAGCGGGAACGATAACGCCGTTCTCGATCTTACCCCAGATACGAAGAGGCTCTCTCTCGGACTTCTCTTCCTCACCACTGATGAAAGGAATAACATTGCCTTCCATCTCCGGCCAATCTGCAAAAGTCTTGCCTGCACCGGAAATAGCTTGATAAGTAGTAGCTACAACCTGTGTGGGCTCAAAAGGCATCCAAGCCGTAAGGGCAGGTGCATAAGACTGAATGGAGCAATTAGGCTTAACCGCTACAAATCCTCTGGTTGTTCCCAGTCTCTTTCTCTGGAAAGGAATAACATCCATATGACCGGGATTGATCTCCGGAACTACCATAGGAACATCGGGAGTCCATCTGTGAGCTGAGTTATTGGAAACTACAGGTGTCTCGGTCTTGGCATATGCTTCCTCGATAGCCCTGATCTCGTCCTTTGACATATCAACGGCTGAAAAAACGAAATCTACCTCAGATGCTACTTTTTCAACTTCGTTGACATTGGAAACAATAATACCCTTTACAGCCTCAGGCATGGGTGTATCCATCTTCCATCTTCCGGCAACGCACTCCTCGTACTTCTTGCCTGCGCTTCTAGGGCTTGCAGCAATTGCTGTAACCTCAAACCAGGGATGGTTCTCCAGCAGAGAAATAAATCTCTGTCCTACCATACCAGTTCCACCAAGAATACCTACCTTCAACTTCTCGCTCATGATCTACTCCTTTTCTATTTATTCTGGACCGGTGCTTTTGCAGCGGGCGCCTGGGCTGCCTGAGCCTTGGCTGCCTTTGCTGCTGCAAGCTTGGCCGCTTTTACCTCTGCAACTATCTTTTCCTTGAGATCATAACACTTGTCCTTGACACGGCCAGGTGTATTGGGGTTTTGCATAAGTCCGCTTACCAGTCTGCTGGCTGTCGTATAATCCTTGAAATATACAGCCATATTAGCTAAAAGATACTCCACTGTATTGGTATCCATCCCGCAGAATGGAGGTGTCTCTGTTGAAATGGACTTGGTAAAGCCCTCAAAAGCCTGCTTGTAGAAACCATCCATCTCCTTACGAAGCAGCTTGATCTTTTCAATATCCTGAGGGTTATGATCGGTCATCCCCTTGATCTGAGAGCGTCTCATCCACGCAATGCGAAGACATATAAGAGACTTCTCTGAAAGTTTGGAATGCTTTGCAACCGCACTGACAAGAGCCAACTTATACTTGTCTACAGACTCATCATAATCATAGGTTTCCTTAAGATCATCTATAGGCTGTGGTGTGAAGTTAACGCATACTCCCTGCTTGACCCACTTGATCTGAGCTGTTGAAAGATGATCAAAGAACTTGTTCATGGCCGTATAACCACAATAAGGGCAAGAACATACCTCGTACTTGAGTGTATCAATTCCCTCAAAGTTGGGGCGCAGATCCGGGTCCGGATCAAGCCTCTTGGCCTTGGTGGTCTTGGCAGTAAGTGTGGAAAACTTCCTGTCACAAACCGGACACATAATGGTCTTGGCAAGGACAAGATCTTTTTCCTCCACTTTTTTGGCTACAGTTCCAGAAGCCTTGGGTTTTGCACCCTTCTTTTCTTTTTTGCCGTCGTCTGTAATATCGAAATCATCATCAAGCGACAGCCCGAATTTTTCCAGTCCGGATAATAGTCCCATTTTTTACCTCTTTATCAAAGTTTGAATGAACTCTTAAGTGAAACGATCCTGTTAAACACAGGTGCACCCTCTTTGGAATCACGGAAATCGGTTGTGAAAAAGCCGTTGCGTACGAACTGGAAGCTCTCAAGAGCCTTGGCATCCATAAGTGCCTTTTCAACCTTGCCGTTGCATACCGTAAGGGAGTTGGGATTGAGGTTCAAGCTGCCGTCCTCGTTGTAAACACCCTTTTCCTCATCCACGATATTCTCATAAAGTCTGATAACAGCATCTCCTGCAGTTGAAGCATCAACCCAGTGGATGGTTCCCTTGACCTTGCGGCCGTCAGGGCTGTTACCTCCGCGAGTCTCGGGATCGTAAGTTGCATGGATCCTGATGACTTTGCCGCTTTCATCCTTTTCACAGGATGTGCAGGTGACAAAATAAGCATTCATGAGGCGAACCTCATTGCCGGGGAACATCCTGAAGTACTTCTTGGGAGGCTCCTCCATAAAATCATCCCTCTCAATATAAAGATGCTTTGAAAAAGTCACCTTTCTCTCTCCCAGGCTCTCGTTTTCCAGATTGTTGGAAACAGTAAGCTCTTCGCTTTCGCCCTCGGGATAATTATCTATAACAAGCTCTACCGGATCGATAACAGCCATCATTCGACTGCTCTTAAGCTTCAGATCCTCTCTTACGCAGTACTCGAGCATTGCGATGTCTGTAGAGGAATTTGCCTTGGAAACTCCGCAAAGCTCAACAAACTTTGCAATTGACTCGGGAGTGTATCCCCTTCTCTTAAGTCCGGCAATGGACACAAGTCTGGGATCGTCCCATCCGTCAACAATGCCCTCCTGAACCAGCTTTTTGATGTAGCGCTTTCCTGTAACCACATTGGTAAGGTAAAGCTTTGCAAACTCGATCTGTCTGGGAGGCTGAGGATATTCAAGCTCACGGACTACCCAATCATAAAGAGGTCTGTGATCCTCAAACTCCAGAGTACAAATGGAATGAGTGATACCCTCGATAGCATCCTCAATGGGATGTGCAAAATCATACATGGGATAGATGCACCACTTATCTCCCGTATTATGATGAGAAATGTGAGCCACCCTGTAAATGATGGGGTCTCTCATGTTGATGTTGGGAGATGCCATATCTATCTTGGCACGAAGGACCATAGCTCCGTCCTCGTACTTACCGGCCTTCATATCTTCAAAGATCTGAAGGTTCTCCTCTACGCTGCGGTCCGAATTGGGATCCTTTTTACCGGGCTCTGTAAGAGTTCCGCGGTACTCTCTTATCTCATCAGCCGAAAGATCCGAGCAGTAAGCCTTGCCCTTTTTAATGAGGAAAACCGCTGCCTCATACATCTTATCAAAATAATCGGAAGCAAAGTAAAGATGCTCGCCCCAATCCGCACCCAGCCACTGGATATCGGACTTGATGGAGTCAACAAACTCTGTATCCTCCTTGGTAGGGTTGGTATCGTCAAATCTCATATGGAAGGTTCCGCCATACTCCTTTGCCAGTCCGTAGTTCAAAAGGATTGACTTGGCGTGACCTATGTGCAAATAGCCATTGGGCTCCGGCGGGAATCTTGTTACCACATGATCATAAACGCCCTCGGCAAGATCCTTATCTATCTCGTTTTCTATAAAATTTCTGCTTTCTCTTTCTTCACTCATTTCATTACCTTTTCTATAATATAGGATTTTGTTAATAGCATCGCTCGTGCACAATACCCGTAGCGACCCTCGTTTTTAGTCGTTACTGCGCTATGAGCACTTAGCGGCCATTTTGTGGCCGCTTACGTGCGATGCCTGCCGGACCCTTAGCGAGCATAGCGAGCTTAGTAGTCCGGCTAGCGGCGTACTTTGCCGCC
>JAEELH010000004.1 GCA_016288825.1 Lachnospiraceae bacterium
AAGGATGCCATGGAGAAGCAGATGAAGGCAGAGCGTGAACGCCGTGAGGCTATCCTTATCGCTGAGGGACAGAAAAAGTCAACCATCCTTATTGCAGAAGGTAAAAAAGAGTCTGCCATCCTTGATGCAGAGGCTGAGAAGCAGGCAGCTATCCTTAAGGCTGAGGCTAAAAAGGAAGCTACCATCCGCGAGGCAGAAGGTCAGGCAGAGGCTATCCTCAAGGTGCAGCAGGCACAGGCCGACGGTCTTAAGATGTTGAAGGATGCTGAGGCTGACAAGGCAGTTCTTACACTCAAGAGCCTTGAGGCATTTGGCAAGGCAGCCAATGGTCAGGCTACCAAGATCATCATTCCTTCAGAGATCCAGGGTGTAGCAGGCCTTGTTTCGGCGATCACCGAGCTTCCCAAAGAGAAGTAAATCATAACCAAGAGTATAAGCATAAAACAGGACGGAAAATATGGATCTACGTGGAAGAAATTTCCTTAAAATGAAGGATTTTTCCAAAGAGGAAATAGAGTACCTTGTTGATCTGGCAGCAGAACTCAAGGAAAAAAAGAAAAAGGGCATTCCCCACGACGAGCTTCGCGGCAAAAACATTGCCCTTATATTCGAAAAGACAAGTACCAGGACCAGATGCTCCTTTGAAGTTGCAGCCTACGATCTGGGCATGCACGTTACCTATCTTGATCCCGACGGATCTCAGATAGGTAAAAAGGAAAGCATCGCCGATACGGCAAGAGTGCTGGGCCGTATGTATGACGGTATCGAGTACAGAGGCTACGGCCAGGTCATCGTTGAGGAGCTGGCCCAGTATGCGGGAGTTCCGGTCTGGAACGGCCTTACCAATGAGTCCCATCCCACTCAGATGATAGCGGATATGCTTACCATCAAGGAGAAAAAGGGAGATTTCAGAGGCCTCAAGTTCGTTTATATGGGAGATGCCAGATATAACATGGGCAATTCCCTTATGGTGACCTGTGCAAAGCTGGGCATGGACTTTGTTATCTGCTCCGACCCCAAGTATTATCCCGATGATGAACTTGTGGTTTACGCGGTAGAAGAAGCTAAGCAGTCCGGTGGCTCCGTAAGCCTTTACCATGACGTCAAGGTAGCATGTGCGGACGCGGATGTTATCTATACCGATGTGTGGGTTTCCATGGGTGAGCCCGCTGAGGTTTGGGATGAGCGTATCTGGGACCTGGGACCCTATCAGGTCAACGCCAAGGCGCTTTCCTATGCCAAGGATGACGTAATCTTCATGCACTGCCTGCCCGCCTTCCATGATCTGGGAACCGGCATCGGCAGAGAGATCCATGAGATCCACGGCATTGATGAGATGGAAGTTACGGATGAAGTCTTCGAGGGAGAGCACTCAGTGGTCTTCGACGAGGCTGAAAACAGGATGCATTCCATCAAGGCAATCTTATATGCAACATTAAGAGAGGACTGACATGGTCCTCTCATTTTCCTATCATGAAGTTATAGATTCGACCAATAGCGAGATCCTTAGGCTGATGAGAACCGGCATACCCGAGGGTACGGTTGTATCCGCAGGGCAGCAGACTGCAGGCAAGGGAAGGAGCGGCCACAGCTGGGAGTCGCCCTCCGGGGATTCCGTGGCAACCAGTATAGCGCTTTATCCTGCAGGCTTGTCCGATATCGTACTTCCGAGGCTGACAATAATAGCTGCAGTGGCTGTTGCAGAGGCTGTTGAGGAATTGTATGATCTGCCTACTCAGATAAAGTGGCCCAATGATATCCTTGTAGGCGGCAAAAAGATCTGCGGTATCCTGACGGAGAGGATGACGGAAAAGATGCCCATGTCAGCAGGCGGTGTACCTGTTATTGTGGGGATAGGTGTCAATGTCCATCAGCATAGCTTTTCCCACGAGATAGCCCACATGGCAACGTCCCTGGATCTGGAACTGGCTGGCTGTGGAAGAGATGCGACAAAGACATCCAGAAAAGATGTTACAGAAAGCATATGGCAGCATTTCGCGGCTCATTACGAAAAGTTTGTGGCCGGAGGCGGAAGTCTGGAGGATATTCTTGATATGTACAATTCCAGACTTGTCAGCGTAGGAGAGTTGGTCAGAGTGCTTGATCCGGCGGGAGAGTACGAGGGCAAATGCATCAGGATGGATGAGGTCGGAAGGCTTGAGCTCATGACGGATCTGGGACTTAGATCCATAGATTCGGGTGAGGTTTCGGTAAGAGGTATTTACGGGTATGTATGAGGGAGATGTGATCTTATGCGGTTCGTCCGCATATACAAGAAAATATTATCTGAGTTCGGACTTCGAGGCACTGCCCGAAGAAGTAAAAAAAGAACTTCAGGTCACCTGCGTTCTTTTTACGGAGGATGTTGGCGGGACCATAACCTTTCTTTTCAATGAGGATGGAGAACTTGAGATCCGTACGGAGGCTGACGAGGAAGATATCCTCTATGATGAGATAGGAAGTGTTCTCAAGGTCAAGCAGATACAGCGAGAGCAAAAGGAATTGCTTGAGGCTCTGGAGACATATTATAAAGTGTTCTTTGAATAGGTTTTGTCTTGACACACCTCGGCAAAATATGTACAATGAAATCTCCGAGCAGCCGGGGAGGTAGCGGCACCCTGTACCTGCAATCCGCTATAGCAGGGGTGATTCCTCGTCTGAGGGGGCTTTTGGCAGGTGATGCTGCACTGTATAAGCGGTGTTGAAAATGCGGGTCTTGCGCAATGGACACTCGTGAACCGTGTCAGGTCAGGAATGAAGCAGCACTAAGCGGGAGGCTTCATGTGCCGCGAGGGTGCCTGCGTTGAGCTGGCTGTACAGAACGCGGTCATTTGCTTCTCTCGAAGCGAGGAGCTCGGTTAAAAGAATATCACGCGCAGATGCGCATAAAAAAGGACTGTGAATTTCACAGTCCTTTTGGTTTACGGCCATGTAATTCCGGTTACATCCGGAAGCTCATCTTTTATTTTGCTTTCAAACAGTGATCTTGCGGAATCCAAACTTGCCTTTCCTTTTATGTATCCCTCCATTGATTCAAGGAAAGCCTTGCGGCAGATCCGGTCTATGGGAGACCGGGCACCGGCGAAGGTATTTTCCATGATTGCCTCATATGTGGCGTAGGGATTGTCCCCTCCGAAGAACTCGAAATCATCTTCTACATCAGCCATGGCGTACATGCCGCTCATGGTATTGGTGAACTCGCCGAATTTGGGATCCTCGGTAATGGAACGCAGTACATCCGGATCGCATACAAAGTCTGAATAAAGACTAGCAGCCAACTCGGTGTTGTCCGTATCCGGACATGTCAGGAGCATCTGTACGGTTCCCTCGTATTTGTAGGGAGGAGAGCACACGGCAAAATCTCCCATGAAGGATAGTTCGGATGATTTGGATTTTTGTTCCTCGCTGTCTGCTCCCAGAATGGAGGGCATCAGGTTGTGGATTTCACTGGTATATGTGAAAACGCCGAAAACGCTGTCTTCATCCATTAGATCTGCAGCCCACTTTTGGCTTCCACGGGTGGTCATATGGTTCCAGCCGTTGTCGCAGTATTCCTTGTTGTCCATAACCCATTGCATCATCATGGGATCTACACGGACTTCGCTGCCGTCCTGCCAGGAGTAGTCCATGGAGGCCTCGTACATGGGATAGGTATCATCCCAGGCAGAAATAAATCGGTAACCGGCCTCTGCAGACTTTTGCGCCAGCTCCTTCATGGTATCAAGATCCAGCATGGAATCGATGATCTTGGACTGATAATCATCACCGAGGACATCCTTCGCAACAGATCTTTTATAAAGAAATACGCCGGGATCGGCATCCCAGGACAGAGCCCGGAGGACTTCGCCGGAATCTGTTCCCAACTGGGTGTATCCATAGAACCTGTCCAGCATCTCATCATCTCCGATGCCAAGGCCATCCCGAAGATCCATGGAATAATCGTCGGAAAGATAGGAGCGGACATGATCGCTGTCCACGATATACATATCGATCCGCTCGGCAGCATCTTCAGGTCTGTCAGTGGTAAGTGCAGCTGTAAGATCCTGATCGTATTTGTCGGCATAGGGACCTGAAGAAGGGATTTTCCAAACGATATGAGACCCGTCTGTCAGTATCGTATCGTGTCCCTGATTGTCTTTGCTTTCTGTGGCATCCTTGTCAACCTTGTCCCAGTGAGCCTCAAGCCTGTCGCGAAAAGCAACGTCAGGAGCCATGATCCGAAGATCGGTGACTCCTGCCTCTGAGACCTCCTCTGTAACAACAGGTTCGGGATCATCAGGTATGATTTCAGACTCAGGTTGTACGGTTTTTGTACATGCCGAAAGGCATGATGCTATAAGCAGCAGAGACAGAAGCTTTTTACTCTTCTTCATAAGCGGCTTTCTCCTTTTCTTCCTTAAGTTCCAGTCGAAGTTCTTTGAAAAAGAGGCTCAGAAGTGAGGAACATTCCTCTTCGAGTACGCCTCTTGTAATGTCGCTTTTGTGATTGAATCCATCCATCTGAAGGAGATTGATGATGCTGCCTGCACATCCGGCCTTGGGATTCATGCAGCCGATCACCACCCGGGGTATCCTGGACTGAAGGATGGCGCCGCTGCACATCTGGCAGGGTTCCAATGTCACGTACATAGTGCACTCTTCAAGCCGCCAGTCGCCTATCTTTCGGCAGGCACTGCGGATGGCGGATATCTCTGCGTGAGAGAGAGCACTGTGATCGGTATTGCGCCGATTGTATCCCCGGCCGATTATCTTGTCTTCGTGTACGATAACGCAGCCAATGGGGACCTCGTGGAGGTTGTATGCTTTGTTGGCCTCGCGGAGGGCGGCGCGCATGTACTTTTCGTCTTCGTGCTCGTTCATGGCATTATCCTGGCGTAAAGATAGTGGTCACGCCATTCTCCTTCTATCCATATTTTTTCGCGAAGAAGTCCCTCGCGCTGAAAGTCCAGCTTTTCCAAAACTCTGATGGAGGCTTCATTGTCCGGAAGGACGGTAGCCTCTACACGGCGAACCTCCAATTCCTTTTTGACTATGCGAAGGCCTGCATCGATGGCTTCGGTAGCATAGCCCAGGTTGCGGTATTCCTGATCGATCTTGTAACCGAGGACGGCGCTGTTGCTGTAGGCGTAGCGAATGTCCCGGAAACTAACGGTGCCCACCACCTTCATGGGACGGTCTTTTTCAAATACAAAAAAGCGGACCCGATTACCCTGAGTGAGCTGCTCACGCTCGAACTCCAAAAGCTGGCGCTGTGAGGAGATCCGGGTGATGTTGTCATTGGGAAGGGGTTCGTAAAGTTTGAAATCGTCAAAATTACGGGCGTAAAAATCTGCCACTACCCTCGCATCGGATTGTGAAAGGATCCGGAGCGCGAGTCTTTCTGTCAAATACTTGTCATACATAATAGGCTAATTATAATCGTTTTAAATAGGATGGTCAATCCAACACAATAAAAAAGCAATTTTTGTGTTGACAAAGTCATATCTATTCTGTAAAATATATCAGTACGTGTTTCGGCACACGTACCTGGAGAAGTACTCAAGTTGGCCGAAGAGGTGCCCCTGCTAAGGGTATAGGTCGGGAAACCGGCGCGAGGGTTCAAATCCCTCCTTCTCCGCGGTGCTGTAGCCAAGTGGTAAGGCGTGGGACTGCAACTCCCTGATCATCGGTTCAAATCCGTTCAGCACCTTTTATAATTTTATATTTACAGACTCATTTTTCTCTTATTCAGAGCTGGTGGAGGTACATAGGACCTGTGAAGCCACGGCAACCCTCTGTTATCAGAGTAGGTGCCAACCTGAGCGATAGGTATAGCGAGCGAGCTGGATACGAAAATGAGCGGAAGCTCAAGTTTACTTGGTGCTTACGCGAATTTGCGGATCTGGGCGTCAGTCCGGGCGACTATACGATGAGATCGATCAATAAGAGGTGAGTTGGCTACGAGACCAATCCACCTTCATAGGTGGATTTTTTTTTTACGAAAGGAGAGGTTATGGAAAAATTGCTTTTTACCTCAGAATCAGTTACAGAGGGACATCCCGACAAAGTTTGTGATGCAATTTCAGATGCCATACTGGATGCTTGCATGGCACAGGATCCCATGAGCCGTGTTGCCTGCGAGACCGCATGCTGCACCGGATTTGTTCTCATCACCGGAGAGATCACGACCAATGCGTATGTTGATATGCAGAAGGTGGTCAGAGACACGGTAAAGGAGATCGGTTACACAAAGAGCGAGTATGGATTTGACGGTAACACCTGCGCTGTCCTTGTTGCTATTGATGAGCAGTCTGCAGACATCGCTATGGGTGTTGACAAGGCTCTCGAGGCAAAGAAGGGTGATCTGACGGATGACCTTGATACAGGTGCCGGCGATCAGGGTATGATGTTCGGTTATGCCACCAACGAGACAGATTCATACATGCCTTACCCCATTGATCTGGCTCACAGGCTGGTGCTTCAGCTTACCAAGGTTCGTAAGGACGGCACACTTAAGTATCTCCGCCCTGATGGCAAGAGTCAGGTATCGGTTGAGTATGATGAGAACGGCAAGCCCTATCGTCTTGAGGCTGTAGTTCTTTCAACACAGCATGATGATGATGTTACTCAGGAGCAGATCCATGAGGATATCAAGAAGTACGTTTTTGATCCCGTGCTTCCCAAGGAACTGCTTGATGATAATACAAAATACTACATCAACCCTACAGGCCGTTTCGTTATCGGCGGACCTCACGGTGATGCAGGTCTTACAGGTCGCAAGATCATCGTTGATACTTACGGCGGCATGGCTCGTCACGGCGGCGGTGCTTTTTCCGGCAAAGACTGCACCAAGGTTGACCGCTCCGCAGCTTATGCAGCACGTTATGTTGCTAAAAACATCGTAGCCGCAGGCCTTGCAGACAAGTGCGAGATCCAGCTTTCATATGCTATCGGTGTTGCACAGCCCACATCGAT
>JAEELH010000230.1 GCA_016288825.1 Lachnospiraceae bacterium
GACGAAAACAAGACCTGTATCGCCATGGTGGGTGCCAGAAGATGCTCTGCCTACGGACGTACCATGGCCCGTGACATTGCTCAGAGGCTCGCACAGGCAGGTTACATAGTAGTCAGCGGTATGGCAAGGGGCATCGATTCCGAATCCCACAGAGGGGCTCTGGAGGCCGGCGGCACCACCTGCGCAGTACTTGGATGTGGTATAGATACATGTTACCCTCCGGAAAGCCGTGATATATATGACCATGCACCGGAAAAAGGCTGCGTTCTCTCCGAATATCGTCCCGGTACAGCTCCCATACCCACCTTTTTCCCTCTCCGAAACCGTATAATAAGCGGACTTTCCAGAAGCATACTGGTTTTAGAAGCCCGGGAACACAGCGGATCACTTATTACAGCAGAGCTTGCTACTGAACAGGGACGGGATGTTTACGCCCTTCCCGGCCGGGTAACAGATGCTATGAGCGCTGGCTGTAACCGTCTAATAGCTCAGGGTGCCTATGTGATACGCTCACCTCAGAGTATCATTTCAGACTTGTCTGCTGACGAAGCTTATACTTCCATTCCTCTCAGTATCCCCGTCGATCCCCAGATCGATCTGGAGGGTGACGAGAGGATAATATACGACTGTTTTGATTTTTATTCCAAAAGCATAGATACAGTGCAAAAAGAAAGCGGATTCGAACTCCTTAGGCTACTGTCTGTAATCATGCAGCTATGCCAAAAGGGTCTAATCCGCGAAAGTTTTAAAAATGAATATATTCGTATGGGGTGATCATCTGATAAGATCAGTCAGACCAACCTTGCGATGAACTTTGCCCAGGGTCTTAAAGGCTGCCTTTGCGGCCCTGGCATCATTGGCTCCGATCCATCCGTCCAAAAGAGCCTTGTCAGACATTATCTCTTCATACCTCTTTTGAATAGGAGCCAGCTCATCTGCTACTGTCTCTCCCACTGCGATCTTGAAGTCTCCGTATCCCTTGCCTGCAAACTCTGCGGAAACCTCATCATAATTCTTACCGGTGATTGCAGAATAGATCTCGATGAGATTGGAAACACCGGGCTTAGCCTCAGGATCGTACCTGATCTCCGTATCTGAGTCTGTAACCGCGCGCTTGAACTTACGGATGATGGTATCTCGATCATCAAGAAGAAGTACAGTCGCATTGGCGTTTTCGTCGGACTTAGACATCTTCTTTTCCGGTTCCTGAAGACTCATGACACGAGCACCGCTCTTGCCAAAGTACGGCTCGGGGATCACGAATACATCTCCGTAGATGTTATTAAAACGCTCTGCTATATCTCTGGTTATCTCAAGATGCTGCTTCTGATCCTTACCTACAGGAACCACATCTGTCTGATAAAGGAGGATGTCAGCTGCCATAAGCACGGGATAGGTAAAAAGTCCTGCATTGACATTATCCTCATGTTTTGCGGATTTATCCTTGAATTGTGTCATACGTGAAAGCTCACCCATATAGGTAAAGCAGTTGAGGATCCAAGCCAGCTGGGCATGAGCAGATACATGTGACTGGAAATAAATGCAGTTATCAACCGGATCAAGACCGGCTGCAACATAAAGCGCAAAAAGTGATCTGGCATTTTTGCGGAAGTCCGCAGGTACCTGTCTTACAGTCAGAGAATGGAGATCCATAACTCCGAAAAAGCACTCATAATCATTATGCAGGTTTACCCAGTTCTTGAGTGCTCCCAGGTAGTTTCCCAGGGTAAGTGTATTGGTAGCCTGCATTCCACTGTAAAGGATCTGTTTCTTATCGTCTGACATCTGGTTCTAGCCCTCCATTCTGAAAAAATGTCTTATTGTATAAAGCAGGTCGTTGTGAAGGACTCTGCGTCTTATGTATCTGAAAGTATAGTCTTCGCCCCGGACCATAAGCATCCTAAGTAGCCTCTCCAAAAGCCTTTTGGTCTCCGGGTGGAGCATGTAACGGCCCTTACCCTTTTCATAGTACTTATAGGGACTGGCATCAGTGTAGGCACTACCCTGATAAACCTTACAGGCAGCGATCCTATCGCAAAACATCTCAACCACATAACATCTTGGCATACGCATCCCTGCCATAGCATGATCATCCTGCTCCAGTGAGTAGTCTATCCAGTACTCCAGATGATGCTTATTGCGTCCCTTGTGGTGTAGCCAGGCAAGTGTCACGCCCTTATCCTCACGCTCAGCATTATTGGGACTCCTATCTCCCTGATAGTACTTGACACCAACCAAAAACTCTGTGGGACTGTACTTGGACAGATCATGCAAAAGCCCCTGGACATAGAGACCGGCCATAAAGCAATACTGCCTCACAAGCCTTCTGTGCTCGGTAATGGTATTAAAGTGTGCGATCGCATTATTAATCAGTTTCATTTGTCTTCTTTCCAATGTAGATCGATATTGAGCTTCCGGGAACGATGACAGACATCTGATCCCTCAATTGTTCGCCCTCGGAATTAAAGTCAAAGGAATTTGAATTATTTACAAAGAACCAACTCCTGCCCTCAGGTAATTTAGGCAGGGCAAAGGTCTCCTCTCCATAGTAAAAGTTCATGCAAAGAAGTACATCCTCACACTCATTTCTACCATATGAACCGCAGTACATGACACCCAGTCCCTTTTTCTCGGCACCAATACCCATGATCCAGGGTTCTCTTCCGTGATATGACAGATCCGGAATGCCATAGTGGCTGTAATCCGTCTCCCTAAAGGGAGTATCCTGAGAAAGGATACTGTGATCATGTCTGAATTCGATCAGCTTTTTTACGTACTCGGTAACCGCCAGTGCATCCTTTCGCTTTGAAAAGACTGCCCAGCCTGTGGGATTATCCTGACAGTAGGGATTGTTGTTGCCCCCCTGGCTGTTGAGCACTTCATCACCGGAATTGATAAGCGGTACAGCCTGTGACAGGATCGTAAGTATGAGATTGTTGCGCACGGCACCAAGCCTGGACCTGCATACACCCCTGAGGGTAGAGGGTCCCTCAACTCCGTGGTTATTGGAACAATTATAGTTATTACCGTCAGTATTGTCCTCGCCATTGGCTTCGTTATGTTTTTCGCCATAGCATACAGTGTCAAACAGAGTAAAACCGGAGGTACTGGCTGCATAATTGACAAAGCCCCACTTAGCGTTCTGTCTTCTCATCATCCCGGCAAGTTCGGCAACCGAACCGTCCATATGATTCACAAGCCGCCTCAAAGGATACATGAAGGAATCATTGTATACAAAAAGCCTTTTTGCGCCTCTCTCCTCCTCAAGAACATTCTGAGGGAAGGAAGTAGTAAAGATCTTGATATCGGTAAGGAAGGGACACTCGCAGATATCGGAAACCGGAAGTCCCTCTCCCACAAGATGAAAACCATCGATATGATACCTGCCTACCCAGTAGGAAAGAATAGACTCCAGCTTGCGTCCGCTTATCCTGGATGAAAAAGAAAACTCCAGGATTATCTCCATACCGGCTTCATGAATGCTTTTAACAAGTTCCCTCATGCCCTCGTCCGGTGAAACACCGGGGAAATAAGAACTCTTGGGAGAAAAATAATAGGCATCCCCATAGCCCCAGTAGTTGGTTCCATAGGGTTCCTCACAAACAACACTTGTCTTCTGGCCCTTATCCATCTCAAGATGAGTCCGATATCGTACTTCTTCAAACTCATACAAAGGCATAAACTCTAGACTGGTAACACCCATATCCTTAAGTTCTGGAAGAAGTGATATGACTCCTTTATAATTACCGCGCTTATCAGCCGGCAGACCATGCTTCATGGTATATCCCCTCATATGGAGACGATACATCACCATATCTGAGGCATCTATCCTCTTAAAAGGCTCCTCCCATGCATCAACAGCCGGATAAAAGCCACCGTAAACCTTGTACTGATCCTTGTATCTTGAAGTATCCATCCACTTTTCTCTACCGTGGATGATAGCTGCATATTCATCACAAATATCAACATCCCGACTGCGTATAAGATACTTTCTGTTTTCGAAAGGGATACCGGTGATCCTGACAGAATATACACCGCCCCAGCGGTACTTATCCGACACCTTTATCTTTTCACACAGCTTACCAGATCTTCTGTCAAATAATAACAAAAAAACATCCTCTCGAGGATCGCTGACAAAAGTAAATGTCGCTGCGCCTCCATCGAGGGTTGCTCCGAAAGTTTTAAAATCACCTGGTGATAGTCTGTATTTCATCATGCCTCCTGACATGGATAATTAAAAACTAAATTTTATTATAACATATGGAATATCAAAAATCATTGATTTTTTGAACTTTACATGTTACTCTTCTACTTAGCAAATATCATTCCAAAAGCATATTAGCGATAAAAGGAGAAAAATATGTCAAAAGAAGTATTCCCTGTAGATGAAAACGACACAGACATCATGGTAACACTGGATCTGGATGACGGTATGTCCCAGGATTGTGAGATCATCTCTATCTTCGAAGTAGACGGTAGCGACTATATCGCTCTTATGCCCGTTGATGAAGATGGCAATCCTGTAGATGAGGACAATGTCATTATAGATGACGAAGAAGCCATAGTCTATCTTTACAAGTATTCCGAGGATGCCGATGGCTCACCTTCACTGGACAACATCGATTCCGATGAAGAATATGACAAGGTAGCCAAGGCATTTGACGAACTGTAGGATCATCTGCCTGCAGCATTAGCCGCATTTCTCTTACTACGACACCTTCCTGCACACTCCATCACAAATCTTGATGGCCTGCAGGGGGTGTTTTTGAATTTAACGGGAACAGAAATCACAAGGCTGTGTCTTGCTCTTGTCATGGCAACATAGAACATACGCCTCTCTTCTTCGATCTCATCTGCATGAACCGCATGTCGATCAGGAGTTATTCCCTCACATGCACCTATTATTATAACATGATCAAATTCAAGTCCTTTGGAACCGTGAAAAGTAAAAAGACTGACTCTTTCGTTTGTACTTTTTCTTGTCCTTACATATCCTATTCCGACTGAATCCAAGGCGTGGGAAATAGCAGATGCCTGGGATTGATTTCTGAAGAGCACAGCTATCTCGGATACATTAGCTCCGTTGTCCATAAGCCACCTTATGTATCCTGCGCATCTCTCCGCTTCACTTTGTTCGTCAGGACTTTCCGTATAATAGATCCTTCCCTTTAACCGGCTGAAGGATTTGATATCCTTTTTATAACGTTTTTTATTGTTATCAATAAGATAGGATGATGCCTTTGTGATATCACTGTCACATCTGTAATTCGTAGATAATCTGTAAATGCTGCATCCCTGATATATCTTGGGAAAATCCAAAAGCAAAGAGGGATTGGCACCTCTGAACCTGTAGATAGACTGATCATCATCACCTACCAGAAAAAGATTATGATAACAGATCTTCCTGATCACCTCAAACTGCATATCATTCATATCCTGAGCCTCGTCCACAAGTACGAATCTGTACCTGCGGGCATATGCCTCAAGAATGTCTGGATCACGGTTAGAAGCCATATAGACCATGTAGATCATATCGTCAAAGTCTATGGCTCCGCGACGCCTTTTTTCCTCCTGATACATAAAGCAAAGCCTGTAAATAAGCTCTGAGGTAAAGGGAGCCGGAACAGATTCCGTAAGCTTGCCCGTATTCTGATAATAACTTATCAAACCAAGCAGTCCCAGGGCATCTTCCCTATCACAGACTGTTTTATCATAACCCATTTGATCAAGAGCGGATTTGAGAAGTCCATACTTTTCGTTCTCACTGAGTATCCTGGGATCATGTACGATCCCGGACATCTTAAGGATGTGATAATAGAAGGAATGAAAAGTAGCAAAAGTTACGCCACGACATGCACAGTCCATAGCCAAAAAGCGCTGTTCCATCTCTCGCGCAGCCTCTCTGGTAAATGTGATCACAAGGATTTGCTCTGCCGGAACCTGACGCTCTGAAATAAGCGCAGCTATGCGTCTTGTCAGGACAAAAGTCTTGCCGGCTCCCGGAGGAGCCAGCACTAAGGCAGGACCTGTAAAATGATCTATTGCGCCTCTCTGGGCGCTGTCAGCCGAAAGGCCGCTCATGCAGCGCCCTCAAGCTTTTTAATTGCTGCTTCGATACGTCTAATGGATTCATCCTTTCCAAGGATTTCCAAAAGCTCAGTTGCTCCTCCGGGAGTCATAGCCTTGCCTGACAATGCTGTACGGATAGGCCAAAGAACTGTACCGTTTTTATACTCATGCTCGGAAGCAAAACCCGAAAGCAATGCATAAAGGCTGTCGTTGGTGTAGTCTTCATGAGACTGAAGCACAGGCAGAACTCCCTTAAGAACTTCAAGGGAATTCTCCGTATTAGTCTTCATCTTTTTGTGTGTATAAATATCGATATCGTACTCAGGAACTTCCTGGAAGAAATCAATGATATCGGGAATATCATCATATGTCTCGATACGGCTTTGGATAAGGCCGAGGATCATATCCTTTTTGCAGTCGCGGGTTATGACCTTGTCTACATAAGGCATGGCTTTTTCTGCAAAAACAGAGGGATCCATCTTTTTGATATACTCACCGTTCATCCAGCGAAGCTTAACAGTATCGAATACCGCGGGAGCCTTGTTGATATGATGATAATCAAAAGCCTCGATAAGCTCCTGAAGGCTCATGATCTCCTGCTCTCCGAGAGGGCTCCAGCCAAGAAGAGCAACGAAATTTACAATTGCCTCTCTGACAAATCCGGCCTCAAGAAGATCCTCATAGGATGAGTGACCGCTGCGCTTCGAAAGCTTCTGATGCTCCTCATTGGTAATAAGAGGGCAATGGATATATACCGGTACCTCCCATCCAAAAGCTTCATAAAGCCTGTTATACTTGGGTGAGGACGAAAGGTATTCATTACCTCTGACAACATGGGTAATTCCCATAAGATGATCATCAACTACATTGGCAAAATTGTATGTAGGATATCCGTCGGACTTGATAAGGATCATGTCATCAAGTTCAGCATTGTCTACAGTAATATCTCCATAGATCTCATCTGAAAAAGTAGTTGTTCCCGTACGGGGATTATTCTGTCTGATACAGTAAGGTTCACCGGCATCCAACTTAGCCTGGATCTCCTCCTTGGAAAGAGAAAGACAGTGCTTATCATAGATGGATATTTCCTTGCCGGAAACTGTCTGCTTAAGGCTCTCAAGCCTTTCTTTTGTACAGAAGCAATAATATGCCTCTCCCTTATCTATAAGCTTCTTTGCATAATCAAGATAGATACCCTGAGCCTGTCTCTCGCTCTGAACATAAGGACCAACTCCGCCGTCCTTATCGGGACCCTCATCATGGATAAGTCCGGTATCGGACAAAGTGCGGTAAATGATATCTACTGCACCTTCAACGTATCTTTCCTGATCCGTATCCTCGATCCTAAGGATGAAATCACCGCCCTCATGCTTTGCTATAAGGTAGGCATAAAGTGCGGTACGGAGGTTTCCGACGTGCATCCTACCTGTGGGACTGGGGGCAAATCTGGTTCTGACTTTCATAATAAAAACTCCTTTATAATAAATGTTCTATAAACTTATCCATGAGGAACAAACGTTATAAGTGTTTCCTCAATCCGCATATACGGTCAACCGAAGTAATGATCTCAAGGATCTCAGGCACATAATAGTCATGGGCCTTCATCATCCTGTCGATCTCGTCTCTCTCGCTCTTTACCGAGCGTGTATTTTCTGCGATCTCATCCCGAACCCGGGAGCGTCTCGACACAAGGTTCTGACGAACCTCTTTCATATCCTCTTCGTCATGAAGAGCACCGGCCTGATCAAGCCAGATCCGCTTATCATATAGATCAACCGGTTCCAAAAGCCTCATCATCCGGCCGTTGTAATACTCAAGATCGGAATTATCCCTTTCGTACTGATTTCTTGACCGGACAGTTTCCTGGTACTTTTCATAGATATACTGCAGTTCGTGTGAACTCTTAACGCCATACTTTTGCTGCTCATACATGATCGCCCGGGTAACATTGGCATATTTCATCCTGGAAATATTGAGCATATTGACCGTATTGCCAAGTGATCTTCCCATGGAGATACTCTTAGACCTGTTACCGCTCTGCCAGGCAAAAAGAAACAGACCTATGAGAGCGCCTGCAAAAATGGTCCCAACCATAAAAGGCCTGACCCTCACATCTCCGGAAAGAGAAAGCACGTATAAAAGTACGAATACGGAAAAAAACATGACAAGAAAAAGTATGGAGATCGTCCTTATGATACGGTTGGAGGATTTGATCTCATCTCTGTCTACTTCGATCTCTCCCCTGTCCGCTTCAAGAATATGCATATTTTTTTCACAATTAGCCTGATAACGCTCATTATCCCGCATGCGGCCTATAACCTGAGGCATGACGGATTCATTTTCCTCGATCATCAAAAACTGATCATCGGTAATGGACTTGGGCTTCTGTAAAAAGTTATTTCTGGCCCTCTCCAACTTCAGGATCTGTCCTGCCACTATACGAAGTTCCTTAAGGTCTGTATCCGGGAGTTTCTGTATCTTGAGGATGTCATCAAGATAGCTGGTAAGAACCCTGTACTCCGCCTTAAGAGCCTCGATCTCCTTGGTCATGCCTATAATATGTTCGCAGGAATCAAGGATATAATGCTCGATCTTTTTGGGATTGTCCCAGTCGTCGATGGCATGGATCCGGTCCATCACCCGTTCAAAGGAAGCGTCTATATCCTCATTGCGTTTTTTCTTGTTTCCGAAAAATATCATATCAAATCTTACACAACCTGTTATATTCAATCTTCCAGTTATCTACTATGTTCTCAACAGCCTTGCGATATGCTTCCTGCCTGCTATGGTCCGATTTCAGACGTGAAAGATGCTGGTCAAAATCCCTGATAGCATCAGACTGATAAGCATTTTTAGCATGCTCTATGACACTCTGGGCAAAGGCAGCAGGCACTCTGTACTTCTCTATGATCTTATTTGCCCCTTCCTCATCTCCATCACAGATGTATGAACATATAAGGGCTGTCAGGGTAACCTTTTTCTGATTGCGCTTATAGGCGGCCTCAAAATACTCCTTGGCCTCATCGAAAAAGAAAAGCCTGGCAAAACAAACACCGAGATTATGACTTATATCGCCGTAAAGTGCGGAAGGCAGTTCCTTATCCTCAATAAGATCCTGATAAGCGTAGATAGCATCCACGATCCTCTCCTTGAGAAGAAGCTTGTCCGCACGAAGTTTTTTACGCTCCTGATCAGAATAGGTCTCGTAACGCTCAATAATAGATACCACATTCCTGATCTCGCTAACCGTAAGGTAACCGCAGGCCGAAAGCACATGCTCTACGAAAACATGGAGAGGAACCTCCTCGCCGATAAGGGCCAAAAGTTCTGTCTCCAGGTCCTTCATGTCAAGTTCCCTGCCTATCCAATGGCAAAGCTCCCGTCCGGCAAAATCGGCATCCAAAAGATCTGAATTATTTTTGACATAATAACACAGTTCCTCAAGGGAATAGATATTGAGGGAAAGTGGCTCTATATAAAAGGGATTGGCCGCGATGGGCTGTCTGCAAAGTATCAGCTCTCCCATAATTCCTCCTAGGCTACTCCAATAGTATGCTCCCAGACCTTACCGCTGGACGGAGCGATCTCTCCGAAGCCCAGATCCCGGATGGTAATCCGGATCTTTTTGTCCGAAAGCGGACGTGCTTCGATCCTTAGTCTCGACATACGATCCTCACGCTTTGGCATATCCGTAAGCTCAAGAACCTCGACTCTCGACTTACGGCTTTCGGGTCTTGAGATCCAGCATTCAAACTCGCTGCTCCCATCCAAAATGACCTCGCACTCTCCCTTGGTGTCATACCAGCTGTCACCTGCGGAGATGAGCGTAAGGAATTCCATTTTATTTTTATCTATGACCTTGAGGGCCACATTGATCTTAAGTTCATTGTCACCGATGTAAACGTAGGGCCACTCAGTCTTGCCGTCTTTGATCATTCCGGCGTAGCAAGCCCCCTTTGAATAAAGGTTTTTACCCATGAAAACCCTGCGTCCTCTGCAGAGCCTGGAAAGGGACACCTTCATCCAGTCACCGTCAAAACCGTCTCCCGTCAAGAATACTCCCGAAAAAGCATCATCACCGATAGTTTCCGCAATAACCGAATCAAAGGAAAGATCACGGTTATCAAGAGTCACGGCCGCGCTGCCCTGTGTAAGAGTAACCACCATGGGGGTTGTATTGGTGTTGCGATTCAATCTGCAGTAGCGAATGTGGCTGCCTGCAAAATCGTAAAGCATAACGTCCTGATTATAAATCTGCTGGCTCTGACTAAGGGTGTAATAATAAAAACACTCTCTTTTATCGATCACCAGAAGAGATCCGCCGGAAAGCCCCAGTCTGTTGGCCACAACGGAAAACAGCTCCACTACCTGAAGCGAAACCTCGTCCACACAGATAACCAGCTTTTCTACGGGAGCTCCGGCATAAAGCTGAGCCGAAAGCAAAAGCAGCTTGTGGATGAAGATGAAAAGCAGTTCCTTCGCAGTGTACTCCTCTCCGTCCACAATGATCATCTCATCCGACAAAGCTCTGGAATAGATCCTGTCTATTCCGTCAGCAGCCCCGAGAGAAACCTGCTTTTTAGCCTCATTGCCAAAGTACCACTGGCCTATCCCCCGCTTTTTCGCAAGATAGGTTGGGATCTGATACGCTTCGGAACCCATCACCGTGGAAACCGTCTTTGGCTCCTCCATCTCCTGTGAGTAAAAGGAAAGAAGAGTATATGAATCATTTATATCGATGCCGTAATAGGCACCATCCATATCTCCTATATCCATAATTTCTCCTTAAATGATATTGAAAAGTGTCTTGGAAAGCTCCATTAGAGCCTGATAGTCCTTCATATCTCCTATCAGATCCGTATCATTCTGATACAAGAGATCGCTCTCGATCTGATTGAGACGGGCATATCTGGAGCCATGTCCGCTTTCTATTACGTCAAGGTACGAGATCTGACCGCTGTCAACTACCTCTCCGTCATCTTTAAGTACGATTTCGTACGTAACAGTCTCTCCGAAAAAGACAACCATCTCATGAACATAGATGCCGTCATACATCTCTATCATATCGGCTTCCTTATCGGGAGCGCCCTCCTTATGATATCTGATGCCAAGACGATTGCCCGGATCATACTTAAGTTCAACAAACATCTTGTCATAAAAATGATATCTGATGATAAGCTTTTCATCCAGGTATGAGTAAAAGGCAAAGTACTGACCCTTGAGAACATTTTCACGGATAAGTTCAGACAGGATATCATGCTGTGCATCCGAAAGCTTTTCGGAAGTCGCAAGAAATCTTGAAAGAGATATCCTCATGGTGTCCGAAATACGATTACCTTTTTTATGCAAGAACTGTATGTAGGTAAAAAGTCCCTTGGGAACAGTCTTGTCGTAAAGCAGATATTCATGGGCATAGAAATTAACATAGGCCTCAACCAGCATGCGGTTGGGGTCACGCCTGATATAGCTTGCAAATATCTGATCAATATTGTCATCATAACCGCCCACATAAAGGATCTGGGTAAGGATCCTCTCCTCCAATCCTCTTGTATCAAGAGCTCTGGCAGAGGAATATTTCCAAACTCTGATCATTCCGGATGTAGGTCCGGTATAGTACTTCACCAGATACCCCAGTGTCTGCTCCGAAGAAAGGAAATTATCCATCAGATAAGCACAAAGCCTGATAAGAAAATCATCAACCGTATCCGGATCGGAATCTATCCTCTCGGTAGCTATCCTAAGAAGGATATTCATAGGTACCATCTGACCGTTGCGGCAAAGTAATCTCTCATAAGCCTCGGGGATCCTGTCAGTCAGCACAAGCTGCTCGATTATAACGGCTATCATGCCGGATGAAAGACCTCTATCATCGGTTATGCTGGAAAGCTCGTCCGAGATCATCTCCTCCCTGGTATGCTCCTTAAGAACCGATAAAAACAGGGGATACTTTTGCTTTTTATAAGCAAGTCGGATCGACTCATCCTGTGCAAATCTCTTGATAAGTTCGAGATCGGACTCGGCAAAATCAGAAACCTGCCTCTTTTCATCCAGATCCGTAAGGAAAAACTCCAGGGAATTTTTGCCATGTTCCTTAAGCTTTGAAAGCACATGACCGCCCACAATAAGCGGCTGCACATAGTAGGTTGTATCCTCTGACAAAAGGCCCTCATCAGTAGTATCCAAAAATACTACCGAGTCGTCATCCACTATGCGAACAAAGGCACACCCATCCACAACAGGAGCCACCTCTGCGCCTGCCCTTTTCTCATCGATGACCATAACCCGGGTAGCATTGACATTGAGGCAGATGATCTTTTTCATGTAGAAAAGACGGCCCATATGGAGGGCTACATCCTCGTCAATAAGCCCCTCGTTAAGAAGGTTCTGATAGAGAACAGCCAGATTATCATCGATCTTTTCGGCCCTCATGGCCTCCAGGGCAAAATGCTCTATCTGCTTATGATATGCCTCGTAGATCTGAGGCTCCTTTTCCTTGTAGGTGACAACATTGGCGTAAAGATAAGCCTTTTGCTGCCAGGGCAGAGAATTCTCGTAGGAAAAATAAAGGAGAAGAAGTCTCGGCAGCATCCTGATATCATTGAGCGCAGTAGAGGAAATATAGGCCTCATACAATCCGCTCAACCTCATCTCCTTTTCAATAGCGATCTCATACCACTGTCTGTACTTTTCACCAATACAATTGCAACGGAGCAAGTACGAAACCAGAGTTGAAAGATAATCATCCTTTTCAGTTTTTTCAAAGGCATATACAAGGATCTCATATAATCTCTCGTTATAAACGGATACCCCTGCGGCAAGAGAAGTTACCTGCATAAGCATATGACTGGTAAGTCTGTCATGCCGTCTTGCGTAAGTCAGCATCCTGATAGCAAACCCATCAAGAGATCCGATAAGAAGCGGATCCTGAACATAGATCTCCAAAACCTCAAGATAAAGAATGGGTGATGTAATGCCACTATCGATCCACTGTCTGATGGCTGAAAGCTTGCGCTTGGAATCACCTATATACTCCCGCCTCAGGAAAAGCAGAAACCAAAAGATCCTGTAATCTTCGGGAAGCAGCCTGAATATCCCCTCGATCTCAGCCGTAAGCCTGTCAACATAAGCTTCCTCCGGCTCGATAAGTGTACAAAGGTATAAAAGATATGCCCACTCAAAGCTCTTTTTATTTTCGATAAGACGCTTTTCATCGGATATGATCCAAAGGCCGTCCTGACGTCTTCCGTTGACGATAAGAGCCTGTGCTTTGTACAGCTTAAGGAAATGATCATCCGGTGTATCCTCAAGCATCTCATCAAGGTAAGCAATGGTATCGTCGCACCACTTCCCGGTGGAAATACTGCGAAGCCTGAAGTCCTCATAAATATTGAGAAGAGCCAGAGTCTTACGCTTTGAAGCCACATCAAGAGCAGTCCGCTCCTCGTCCTTACGATGAGTGGAAATAATAAATTCTATTGATTCATGAAAACCTGTGGAGTCAATGGAAATCGTAGCCTTATTGATACCATCATGAAGCTTGTCATAATGGATAAAAACAGGCAATTCCAAAGATGAACCAAGAAAATAATCGGGTGTCACAAGCGACGGTTCAACCGTAATGATGGGTGAGTCCGAAGTGATACTCATCTCAAAGTATCCCCAATTACTTTTTGTGAGTTCGACTATCTCTTTAAGATTCTCGGTAACCTCATAAAACTCACGTCTATGGCAGATAGCCGAAAACTCCAGACGTTCTTTTTGACTGGCTGAAACAAGAAACGACTCCAGATTGATAAGAGTCCTGTCGCCCTCAGCAAAACCAAGATAAAGCAACCTGTATTTAGCATCAAGATTGCTCATAAAGTCGGCAAATGCCTGGGAATGAAATAAGATAAGAGCTTCTCTGGGTCTTTCCTTGCAAAGAGCTGTAAAGTCCTCCAGGGATCTGATAGGGCCAAGGGATGACTCAGGATATTTTCTGTCTATGATAACCTCATATGGAAGCGAGGTCTCAATAAGACCTGCAACAATATCAACCTCTCCCTTAAGGGAGTCTCCCGCTCTGAAGCCTGCAACGGAAGCATGAATCCGAATTCGGACTTCATTGCCCTCAAAATTGGGTGCAGGTACGGTAACATAGGGATTGGATGAATAAACAATGCCCCTCAGAGGCTCTTCCTGATCGCAACTGATGACAAATTCACCCTCTGCATCATCACCCTCTGTAGTATGAAGTTCAATTCTGTCTCGGTCAAAGGAAAGCTCCGGAACCTGGTCCCTGAACTGGTCCTCCGACATACGCCAGATCCTCTTTCGCAAGGTGAAACCTCTTCTAAAACATATTTGAAATTGATATTTCAAATAAACCAAACTATAATGTATACATACAGAGGTAATTATAGCATATTTTGCTATCTATGTCATCTTTAGATATACTATATTATACGATAATTAATCACTTTACACGCGATAATACTACTATGCTCTTACGCTCCCGCGTGGATACCGTCCCACTCTGCGGTGCTGACGCTCCTCGAGCGGGTGCCCATCCACGCTCGCGCCTTACTATGCGTATGTGTTTTATTAAGCAAACAGGCTTGAGCATTTCGCTTTAAATGGCGCGAGCAATGGGTAAGATGCGCCCGGGTTGCCACCTGGCAAGAGGGCGTATGGGGCGCAGAACGTCCGGTGGACGTTCGATTTGCGCCGACCGAAGTGGAACGTAGACCCCATTGCGGGAGCCATAGGAAAGGCATAATTCGCTCAAGCCGTTATATTAACGAATATCAGAAAGGATAATACGCTATGATCACACACAAGGACCACTTTCATGGCAGCGATCTTGAAAAGATCGAATCGGTTTACGGCATCAAAAAGGAAGACATCTTAAGTTTCTCCGCCAATGTAAATCCTCTCGGTATATCTCCTTTAGTACGGGAGCAGATCTCCTCTCACATAGATGTGATCGCCAGCTATCCGGATCGGGAGTACACCACTCTGCGTACAGCCATTGCAAATTATGTTCATACCGAGCGTGACCGCATTATCGTTGGTAACGGATCAACCGAGCTCATTTCCCTATTTGTGGATATAACCCGTCCCAAAAAGGCTCTTATCCTGGGTCCTACTTATTCCGAATATGAGCGTGAAGTATCACTTGTCGGAGGCAGATGTTCCTACTATCCTCTTCGCAATGACTCCCACTTTAATCTGGACATAGATAATTTTTGCTCCAAGCTTTCCGATGATATCGATCTTGTTATCATCTGCAACCCCAACAATCCTACATCGGGCTGCATAACCAAGCGCGAAATGCGTCAGATACTTGATGTTTGCAAGCAGCATGCCATCTATGTCATGGTTGACGAGACCTATGTAGAATTCGTTAAACATCCTGAGGAAATATCATCTGTATCTCTTACGGAATACTATAATAATATTATTATACTCCGTGGTACCAGCAAGTTCTTTTCCGCACCCGGCCTTCGTTTGGGCTATGCCATCACAGGCAATTACGATCTTGTAAAAGAGATCACCCAGCATAAGAATCCCTGGATGGTTGGTTCCCTTGCAGAGGCTGCCGGAGAGATCATGTTCTCGGATACGGATTACATCGAAAAGACCAGAGAACTTATCGACCGCGAGCGTGACAGGATGTATGACCTTTACAGTGAATCTGACCGCTTCATCCCCTACGCTCCCAGCGCCAATTTCCTTCTCCTGGAGATCACAGAGGACGGCGTCACCAGCCGGATGCTTTTTGACAAGGCCATCCAAAACAGGATGATGATCCGGGACTGCTCCACCTTCCCCTTCCTGGGTGACAAGTACATCCGTATCTGCTTCATGAATCCGGAAGACAATGACAGGCTTTTCAGAGTCCTAACTAATTAAACTGATTTATCCGCGCTGGAGCGTAAGATCAAAGTAGTACAACATAAAAATAGCAGGTCATATGACCTGCTATTTCTTACTTATCCTTCTTTTCTTTCTTTTCCTCGGGAGCCTTAGCATCCTCGGGTTTCTCAACGGCTGCGATAGCTGCCTTCTGCATAGGAATACGGCAATTCTTGTTGCTTCCGAACTCAACGATAACAGTATCATCATCGATATCGATCACAACACCGTAAAAACCACTGGAAGTAAGAACTGTATCGCCGATTGCCAGCGCATCCATAAGTGCTCTCTTTTCCTTCTGCTCCTTCTGCTGAGGACGGATCATAAAGAAGTACATAAATCCGAAAAGGATAACAAGCCAGATCACAAGTCCAAGTGTGCCGCCGAAAAGCCCTGCTCCTGAAGCGGCTGATGAATCAGTTAACAAAATATAAGGTTGCATTTTTTATCCTCCTGCGTTCACAAAACTTCACTTATTTTATAACAACCCCGCCCATTATGCAAGATTGTTTTTTTCTCTTTCTATGGTTCCCAGAGAATCCAACATGCTTCTCTTGAACTCGCTGTAAGAGTCAGACTCTATCGCATCCCTGATCTCTTCCATAAGATGATTGTAAAAATAAAGATTATGAAGGACACAGAGCCTAAGACCAAGTATTTCTTTTGCCTTAAGAAGATGATGGATATATGCCCTGGAATAGCTTTTACAAGCGGGGCAGCCACAGCCCTCCTCAATAGGAGCCATATCTGTTTCGTATCTTTTGTTCATCAGATTGCGCTTGCCCAGATGAGTGTAAACATGTCCGTGACGTCCGTTACGGCTGGGATAAACGCAGTCAAAGAAGTCAACGCCTCTGTCTACAGCCTCTAAAATATTAGCCGGCGTACCAACACCCATGAGATAAGTTGGCTTATTCTGAGGCAAATATGGAACAACGTGATCAAGCACATCATACATCTGCTCAGTACTTTCACCAACCGCAAGACCTCCTACCGCATATCCGGGAAGGTCCATCTCACTGATGGTCTTAGCGTGCTCTATCCTGATATCGTTAAACACTGCGCCCTGATTGATGCCAAAAAGAAGCTGATTAGGATTAACGGTACCCTCTGCCTTGCAAAGCTCATCCATCTTTACACGGCAGCGCTCCAGCCACCTGGTAGTTCGGTCAACGGAATCCTGAACATAGTTCCTGTCGGAAAGCGCATGGGGGCACTCGTCAAAAGCCATGGCTATAGTACTACCGAGATTGGACTGGATAGTCATACTCTCCTCAGGCCCCATAAAGATCTTATGGCCGTCAATATGGCTTCTGAAGGTAACTCCCTCTTCTTTTATCTTGCGCATGGTTGCAAGAGAAAAAACCTGAAATCCGCCTGAATCCGTAAGTATGGGACGATCCCACACCATAAACTTGTGAAGTCCGCCTACGGACTTTATAAGCTCATCTCCTGTCCTTACATGAAGATGATAGGTATTCGAAAGCTGGACCTGGGTTCCGATCTCCTTAAGATCATCTGTTGATACGCCACCCTTAATTGCAGCTACTGTACCCACATTCATGAAAACAGGTGTCTCTATTGTCCCATGAACAGTCTTAAAACGGCCTCTTTTTGCCCTACCGCAGGTTTTGATCAATTCATACATTATCTTTTATATACTTCCTTTATTGATGAAAGCCGATCCGGCATTCCGGACAAGATAGCGTCCGCCAGAACAAGCTCTGTCATAGCCTCAACAACAACTACAGCCCTGGGAACGATAACCGGATCATGCCTTCCGTGAATAATGATCTTGGTTTCGTTGCCATCCCGATCAACAGTATCCTGCTCTCTGGAAATTGAGGGGGTAGGCTTTACTGCAACACGAAAAACGATCTCATCTCCGTCGCTGATACCTCCAAGAATACCTCCGCTGTGATTGGATCTTTTTTTGATAAGTCCATTTTCGGACATAAAAGGATCATTGTTTTCACTGCCACGAAGTTTTGCAGCTCCAAATCCTTCTCCTATCTCAAATCCCTTAACAGCACCGATGGAGAACATAGCACCGGCCAAAGCCGCATCAAGCTTTCCAAATACAGGATCACCTATGCCGGGCATCATGCCACTGACTACGGTCTCAATAACTCCTCCCACAGAGTCCTGGTCATCCCTGCAGGATCTAACAAGTTCCACAGCCTTCTTTGAAGCCTCCTCATCCGGCATATACAGCGGATTTGAAGCTATCACATCCTTGTCAAAAGAACTTATCTCAATATCACCGATGGATCTGGTATAAGAAAGCACCCGGATCCCAAGTTCGGATAAAAGCCTGGCAGCTACAGCACCGGCTGCAACACGGCCTATTGTCTCTCTTCCCGAGGATCTTCCGCCTCCTCTGTGGTCTCTGAAACCGTACTTTTGATCAAAGCAAAAATCAGCATGTCCCGGTCTGTAAACATCCTTAAGGGCATCATAATCACCCGAATGCTGATCCTGATTTCGGACCATAAGGGCTATAGGTGTTCCAAGAGTTACGCCCTCAAATACACCGGACATGATCTCAACTCTGTCAGCCTCACTCCTGGCGGTCGTCATATCAGACTGTCCCGGGCGACGTCTGTCCAGCATTGATTGTATATCCTCTTCACAAAGCGAAAGTCCCGCAGGAACCCCGTCGATGGTTACACCGACGCCGGCCCCGTGAGACTCCCCCCATGTCATGATCCTAAAATTATTACCGAATAATGAATGATCCATTACTTGTTCTCCAGTTTAAGTATGCGGATGCAGTTGGGCTTATCCACCTTAACCGGCGGATTCTTCATGAGTGCATAATTCTCCTCATAATTAAAACCAAAGGTCCTGATCTCGTTGGAATCGTGATTAAGTACGGCTACATACTTTGCACCGGGAAGTACGGCAATTGATTTAGGGAAATCGCCGCTGATCATAGTCTCTCCGATGTAGGAAAGTGTTCCATCCTCGGGATCACGCTTGAGCCATGACATACCGTCAAAGCCGTCAATAGCAACAAAAACATAATCATTATCCTTGCAAAGAGACATGCTCGTTGCGGAAGATATCCTGAAATCCTCCTCAACAACAGGGATAGTCTGGATCCTCTCAAAGAAAGGCTCGTTACCCTTGTCCTCGTACTTATATACCTCAATGGCATTGGCAAGCTCTGTAAGGATATAACAGAATCTGGCATCCTCTGAGAATCTGATAAGCCTGGGCGCTGCCTCCAGCTCACATCTTATGATATCAGCAAGCTTGAGCTTACCGTGGGTGTAATCGATAGCATATACTTTAACCTGATTAAGACCGTAATCTGCCGCACAAAGGTACTTGTGATCGGGAGTAAGCTTAACACAACTTACCTTTGGATGATCGATCCTTCGGTTTTCAGAAGTAATGGCAAGTCCCTGATGGAAGATACCATCTGCGATATCATCAATCCCGCCATCCGGCCGAAGTCTCATCATGGTCACTCGACCGTCATGATATCCACCTACAAAAAGAAATCTACGCTCCTTATCCACATCAAGATAGCAGCCTCTCATCCCGCCGATCCACTTAGAATTGATCTTGGAAAGATCGCCGTTCTCATCGATCTTGAAAGCACATACACCCTCATCCTCAATGGAATAAAGGATCTGGCCGTCCTCACTGATAGTAACGTAGGAAGGATTGTTGATGGGCGCTACGGATCTCTCTGTAAGCCTTCCGCTTTCAACATCAATATCATACACATGGATACCGATGCTGTTCTCATGTGTATATGTTCCTACATAAGCAACATATCTGTCCTTTGCCTTTGCCATTATAAGCCTCCTTATCAAGCGCTCATTCGGATTATGTCGTATTCTTCCGCACCTGTTTGATCAAGCTCAATACATAAAGCCTCACCCGCATGGGGAGCTGACTGGGCACTTTGTCCGTCTTCACCTATGATGGAGCGAACAACGCAACTTATATTATCACCGTTTGGCTTCATGATTTCAATAGTATCACCGCAAGAAAATTTATTTTTCTGGTGGATAAATATAGTATTGTTCTCTGCTTTTTCCACCATACCCAGATAAATATAGCCTCTCTCGTAGGAATTCGCCGTATACAGCTGTCCCTCTTCATGCGGTTTGCCAAAGTAAAATCCGGTGCCGAATGACCTGTAGGTGCAGGCTGTGATCTGGGAACGATACCAGGAAAGATTCTCCCTGTATACTTCCTCTCCCTTGAGATAATCATCGATAGCCCTACGATATGTCCTGGCTACGGTAGCGACATACAGCGCAGCCTTCATCCTGCCCTCAACCTTAAAGGAGTCAATACCGCACTCCATAAGCTCGGGAATATGGTCAACCATGCACAGGTCCTTGCTGTTAAAAATAAAGGTCCCTCTATCTGTCTCAACAACAGGCATATATTCTCCGGGGCGATTCTCCTCAACCACGGAATACTTCCATCTGCAGGGATGCGTGCAGGCACCGAGATTAGCCGCTCTGCCCGTAAAATAGTCGGAAAGCAGACATCTTCCGGAATATGAAATACACATGGCTCCGTGAACAAAGCTTTCTATCTCCATGTCCTCTGGAATATGCTCCCTAATATCTCGAAGTTCCTCAAGAGAAAGCTCCCTCGCACTGACTACCCTGCGAACGCCCTGATCATACCAGAACTTGTACGTCATATAGTTGGTATTATTGGCCTGAGTGGAAATATGAACCTCGATATTCGGCATATACTGTCTGGCCAGAGTAAATACACCGGGATCAGAGATAAGAACCGCATCGGGTCCGATATCGGACAACTCTTTGAAATATTCTATAACACCGTCTATATCGCGATCATGTGCAAAGATATTGGCCGTAACATAAACTTTTACACCTTTTTCATGAGCAAAAGCGATACCGGCCCTCATATCTTCGGGCGAAAAATTATCCGCTCCTGCACGAAGACCATAGGCCTCACCGCCAATATATACAGCATCTGCGCCGTATCTGACCGCAACTTTTAAAACATTAAGATTGGCTGCCGGAAGCAGCAGTTCTACATTTCGTCGAAACACTTATACCGTCTCCTATAGGTAATATATCCGTGATCAGATCCTTGTCCCTGCATATCTCATCAAGAAACTGCCGCATCCTCTTGTGAATGGTACGGTCACGTCTCTCAAGAGCATATCTGCTGCGAAGTGTATCATTCTCCACAAGGATATTGTCACATAAAAGAACTCCCCCCTCTGTAAGAAGTCTCTTGATATCGGGAAGCATGGTAATGTACTGTCCCTTGGCAGCATCGAGAAAAATAAGATCATACTGATCCTTAAGGTCTGCCAAAAGCAAAGTAGCATCGCCTCTTAAAAGACTTATGGCCTCTGTAGCCCCATATTTCTTAAAATTAGCTTCCGCCTGATCAGCTCTTTTTTCATCCATCTCAATCGTGGTGATCAGACAACTCTCACGGCAGGCAACCTTCCAGATATATAGGGAGGAATATCCTATAGCCGTGCCTATCTCAAGAACTCTGCGAGGCCTAATGGTTCCAAAAAGCCAGTTCATAAAAAACTCGCATTCCCTGCGGATTATAGGAACGTCGTCCTCTTCGGCCTGCTCTCTCAGGGATAAAAGTTCCTCATCTCCACCTATGGTGGCATCTAAGAATACCTGCCACCTCTCATCCGATAAAAGTCCCATATCAGACTTCCATGATTATAGGCAGGATCATAGGGCGCCTCTGAGTCTCTTTCCAGACAAAATCCGAAAGAACACTTTTGAGTTCGTTTTTTATACGTCCCCAGTCTCTGATGCCTCCGTCAACAAGATCCTCCATCTTTTCAACAAGGACTTCATTGGCGGAATCCATAAGATCCTCGGATCCCTTAACATAAACAAATCCTCTGGAAACGATATCCGGTCCCGCAAGGACCTGGCCGCTTCCGGAATCCATGGTAATAACAATAATTATAATGCCGTCCTCTGCCAAATGCTGTCTGTCACGAAGAACGATATTACCAACATCGCCGACGCCGAGTCCATCAACCATAACAGCTCCGGTATGGACCTGACCCACAACTTTGGCCACACCCTCGTCAAACTCCAGGATATCACCGGATTTAAGGATCTTGATATGCTCGGAATCATAACCGAGTGATCTGGCTATACGCTCCTGGGCCTTGAGATGCTTGTACTCTCCATGGACCGGGATTGAATACTTGGGCCTAACCAGGGAATAGATAAGCTTGATCTCTTCCTGGCAGGCATGTCCGGAAACATGGACATCCTGGAAGATAACATTGGCCCCCTTGCGATAAAGGTCATTCATGACCCTGGAAACATCCTTTTCATTACCGGGAATGGGATGGGATGAAAAGATAATGGTATCATCGGGCTTGATGGCGATCTTGCGATGAGTGCCGTTAGCCATACGGGAAAGGGCTGCCATAGACTCTCCCTGACTACCGGTAGTGATAAGCACCGTCTTTTCGTCGGGATAATTTTTAAGTTCATCAACAGAGATCAAAGTATTGGCGGGAACATCAAGATACCCAAGCTCCTGAGCGGTATTGATGATATTGACCATACTCCTGCCCTCTACCACTACCTTACGGCCGTGCTTGTAGGCTGAATTGATTATCTGCTGAACTCTGTCAACATTGGAAGCAAAGGTTGCGATAATGATCCTGTGGGACACATTTTCAGCAAATATAGCCTCAAAGGCAGCTCCAACAGTCTTTTCAGACTCGGTAAAACCGGGACGCTCTGCATTGGTGGAATCACACATCAGTGCCAAAACGCCCTTTTTGCCGATCTCCGCAAAGTGCTGAAGGTCAATGGCATCACCGAAAACCGGCGTATAATCAACCTTGAAGTCTCCTGTATGGATAATAGTTCCGGCGGGTGTATAGATGGCAAAAGCCGCCGCATCCTGGATACTGTGATTTGTCCTTATAAACTCAACCCTGAAAGGTCCTATATTGATTGACTGGCCGTACTTTACCACCTTGCGCCTGACCTGAGACATCATGCCTCTCTCAGCCAGCTTATGCTCTATAATACCCATTGTAAGACGGGTGGCATATATATTGACCGGGAGCTCGGAAAGCACATAAGGAAGAGCTCCGATATGATCCTCATGTCCGTGGGTGATAAAAATACCCTTGACCTTATCCTCATTTTCAATGAGGTAACTGATATCCGGAATAACGAGGTCTACTCCCAACATATCCGATTCCGGAAAGGCAAGTCCGCAATCAACAACAATAATACTGTCTCCGTACTCGAAGGCAGTAATATTCATCCCGATCTGTTCCAGTCCGCCCAACGGGATGATCCTTAATTTGTCTTTTTTCAATTTAACCTCCTAATACTCGAACCCGGTATCATCAAGAAGTTCTTCGAAAACGCCGAGAACGTTCTTCAGAAGGTTGTCATCATCGACCGGTACATAACAAACTTCATCTCCGTCGTCCTCCACTTTTCGAAGAACCATCACCTCTGCCTCATCAGAGTCCGGGTCACTGTCAGATACTAAGAGAAAACTCTCCCCCGCAAGGACAGTCTCCTCAAGAATAAATAACTCTATATCATTACCGTCATCATCGGTAAATAATATGCTTTCGTAAGATTTAGCTTTGCTTTCTTCGCTCATCAAGATATTCCTGTAAAACTATGGCTGCCGCCACCTGATCAATAAACTGCTTTCTTTGACTGCGCAAAACACCACTTTCCCTAAGTATCTCGTCAGCCTCATACGTTGTAAGTCTCTCGTCCCAAAAGATAACTTCTAAACCTGTTCTGTCTGCCACCTGAGAAGCAAAATCCCTGGTCAGCTCACATCTTTCTCCCTCGCTTCCATCCATATTGAGGGGGAGCCCCATAACAACAAGTCCGATATCATACTCAGCACAAATATCCGTTATCTGTCTGAGTGTATCTCTGAGAGCACCCGGCTTTTTACGAGTGATGGTAGAATGCTCCTGTGCTGTCATAAGAAGAGGGTCTGAGATCGCAACACCCACGGTCTTAGACCCGAAATCCAGTCCCAGTATCCTCTTATCCAAAACAGACTACTCCCAGCCTTTGGAGCGGATATACTCCTCAAGAAGCTCCTCAACGAGCTCATCCCTCTCGACCTTCATGATGAGGCTTCGGGCATTATTATGACTGGTAATAAAAGTCGGATCCCCTGACATGATATAACCCACTATCTGATTAACAGGATTATAACCACGCTCCCGCAGAGCCTCGTACACTTTGGTAAGTATATCCTTGGCCTCTACCGACTCCTTGTCAACCTTAAAAAACTGTGTCTGTCCAAGATCCTTCATAAGCATCTCCTAAGAAAAAACAAGTTTCACAAAAGAAACTCACGCGCAGTGCGCATTACAAATACTGAATTCATTGTATTATATCATAACGAAATTTTCAAGTCCCCCGACCTTGTTATCAAGGGTAAGAATGCCCTCTTTAATGCTTCCGCAGATATGGCTGCCGAGAGTTGATCTGACCTTGATGTATTCCCTCGTGAAACCGGTGATCCCGCCGCTTGCGTCTTCCTCTTCAAAAAGCACATCGGTCCTGACTCCGTCATAAAGCTTTAAGAAGTCAAGTCTCATACTTTCTCCCAGCTCGATAAGCCTTTGACTGCGCTCATGCTTGAGTTCTTCCCTTACCTGATCAGGCATCTTTACAGCCCTTGTACCCGGTCTTTTTGAATACTTGAAAACATGCATCTCATAAAAGCCAACTCGGCGCACAAAATCAATGGTTTCCTCAAATTCTATGTCAGTCTCACCGGGGAATCCGCAAATAACATCAGTGGTTATTGCCGGGTTATTAAAATATTTCCTCAATATACTAACACTTTTAAAATATTCTTCTGCAGTATATGATCTGTTCATGCGCTTAAGAACAGAATCGCTGCCGCTTTGGAGCGAAAGATGAAAATGAGGGCAAACCTCCTTTACGGAAGAAAGCTCACTGATAAACTCCTCATCCATGATACAGGGTTCAAAGGAGCCGAAACGCACACGCTCGATCCCACTGATAGCTGCAACGCTTTTTACCAGATCAATGAGTTTTTCACCCGTATCTTTGCCAAAGGAACTGAGATGGATACCGGTGATCACCACCTCTTTATAACCCTTACTCGCAAGATGCGTAACTTCGCTTATAACACTTTCAATACTGCGGCTTCTGGAACGTCCTCTGGCATAAGGGATGATACAATACGAGCAAAACTGATCGCAGCCGTCCTGAACCTTGATAAATGCCCTTGTATGGTCCATGGTATGCGCCAGGAACATATCCTCATATCTTCTGTCACAGGCAATATTGGAAATTGCGCTGTTCTTTTGTCCCTTTTCATACTCACTTATAAGCCTGACAAGCTCCTCCTTTTTATTGTTAGAGATCAAAATATCCACGTTGGGACTGCCTTCAAGCTTATCTTTTGCTGTCTGGACATAGCACCCTGCAGCAACTACGATGGCGTCAGGATTCTTACTCCTGGCACGTGAAAGCATCTGCCTTGATTTTTTGTCTGCGATCTGGGTAACGGAACAGGTATTTATTACATAAACATCGGCCTTTTCGGTAAAGGGAACTATCTCATAACCGGCCTCTTCCAAAAGGTGTGCCATACACTCGCATTCATATTCATTTACTTTGCATCCAAGGTTGTGAAGGGCCGCTTTTTTCATTGACATTTTAACCTTTTTCATTTACGATTGAACTATCTATAAATAGACAATAACGAGGAGGTTATGATGAAGACAGTACAGATTTCTCTTAATTCGATCGATAAGGTAAAATCCTTTGTAAACACCATAAGCCAGTTTGACAGCGATTTCGATCTTATTTCAGGTCGCTACGTTATCGATGCTAAGTCGATCATGGGTATCTTTTCATTGGATCTTTCCCAGCCCATCGATCTTACGATCCATGCTGAGAAGGACGATGAGATCCTTACCGCACTTGAGTCCTATATCATCAAGTAATTGTATTTGATCTATTAGATCTGTAGGGAACCCGCCAGGGTTCCTTTTTTATTCGCACATTATAACTTCTGTAGATTCCAGCGCCTTGGCCATAAGATCATCTATTACATCCTCCAAATGCTTCTCCGATCTTTCGATGCGCTCAAGCTTAGGCTTGGTAACCGGATGCTTAGCCACAAAAATAGTACAGCAATCCTCATAAGGAAGGATAGATGTTTCATATGCACCGATTGCTTCGGAGCGCGTCACTATCTCCTGCTTATCAAATCCAATAAGAGGTCTCATAACAGGGAGCTTGCATACTGCATTGGTGGCAAGGAGGGACTGCAATGTCTGAGAAGCTACCTGAGCCACGCTCTCACCTGTAACCAGCGCCAGATCTCCGCATTCATTTGCAAAATGCTCAGCGATCTTCATCATATAGCGTCTCATAATGATAGTCAGCTCATCATGAGGACACTTTTCGTAAATTGCCAGCTGGATATCCGTAAAGTTTACTACATGGAGTTTGATAGGGCCGCTGTAGGCCGCAACGATCTTTGCCAGATCCACTACCTTTTGCTTTGCCCTCTCGGATGTATAGGGAGGTGCATGAAAATAAACGGCATCCAGAACAACGCCGCGCTTAGACATCATATATCCCGCAACCGGTGAATCGATTCCTCCGGACAAAAGAAGCATTGCTCTTCCGCTGGTTCCAACAGGCATGCCGCCCGGGCCCGGATATGTCTTTGAGTAATAGTTGATCTTCTCTCTAATCTCAATATAGACCATGATCTGAGGTTCATGAACATCAACGCTCCACTGGGGAAAAGCATCCAGGATCTTTTCACCCATAAAGGAATTGAGTTCCATGGAATTCAGAGGATAATTCTTTCTTGCACGCCTGGAATCAACTTTAAAAGTAATGTGATCAGTACCGTTGTATGTTTTTTTCAAAAAGGCAACCACATCCTCTGCCAGTTCCTCGGGAGATTTATCATCACAAACCTCAGCCGGAGCTATCTCCGTTATACCAAATACCTTCCGAAGTGCATCGATCACTTCCTGCTCATCGGCATCAGTACCCTCAACAGCTTCAACGAATATCCTGCCTCTTGGCCTTGTAACCGTAAAATCACCGTCAACATGCTTAAGTGAATTTTCTATATTTCTTACAAGCTGCTCCTCAAAAAGATGCCTGTTCTTGCCTTTTATAGCGATCTCCGCATATTTTATCAAAAATGCCTTAGCCAATTCCTTCTCCTATCTTCTAACAAACCTTGCCAATCTCGGTACGATCTCGGACATCTTACCAATGGCATATTTTATCTCTTCTTCCGTAGTATGTACTGAAAGTGAAAATCTGACAGTCTGCTCCAATGCGTCGCCTTTAAGTCCGATAGCGGACAAAGTCCTGCTTTTTGCCGGTCTGTTGGACGAGCAGGCACTTCCGGCAGAGCAATATACTCCCTCTTCCTCAAGAGCATGTAAAAGAACCTCTGCCCTAACTCCCCTGGCCGTAACACTTACAATGTGAGGAGCCGCGTTTTCTGCCTCAGGGCCATTGATACTTATTCCGTCAATGTCCTCAAGGCCTTCCACAAGCATAGCCCTTAGCTTTCTCAAATGAGCGATATTGCTGTCCTGATCCTTAAAAAGATCCGCTACAGCTGCTCCAAGACCGGCTATTGCAGGAACATTTTCAGTTCCCGAGCGAAGACCGTTTTCCTGTCCGCCTCCGTAGATCAGCGGAGCAATATTAACACCTTCCCTGATAAATAAAAATCCGCTGCCCTTAGGACCGTGAAGCTTATGTCCGCTTACAGACATAAGATCAATGCCTATACGGCCGGGAAAAACAGGGATCTTGCCATAGGACTGAATAGCATCAACATGAAAGTAAGTGTTTTTATTGCGTTCATGGATGACAGAAGCCGCCTTTTCAACAGGCATCACGCTTCCGATCTCATTATTGACATGCATGATGGATACGAGCACCGTATCCTCTCTCATAGCCGCCTCAAGCTCGTTTATGTCTATAACTCCATGACTGTCAACCCGAAGTCTTGTAACCTCATATCCCTCAGCCTCAAGAGCAGCTATGGGCTCTCTAACGGCAGGATGCTCGATCTCGGTTGTGATTATATGCTTACCGTATCTTTTTCGATTACGCACCGTTCCGTATATGGCCAGATTATTGCTTTCCGAACCTCCGGAGGTAAAAACGATCTCCGCCGGCTTTGCCTTAAGGGTTTTAGCAATTATCTGCCTGCTCTCTTTGATGTAGTTTTCCGCATCCATTCCCATATTGTGAAGGGATGAAGGATTGCCGAAATCCTCGCAGAGTACGGTTTGCATCTTTTGGGCAGCCTCGGGGAGACAAACTGTTGTTGCCGCATTATCAAGATAACACTTCATTAGTCTTCACCTGCTCCCCTTCGCATGGTAATACCGCACCACTCACCAATGTGGACCGTATCAAGTAGTACAAGGCCTCTGGCAGAAAGAGCGTCCAAAACCTCGTTTTCCTTGAAATCAATGATGCCGGAAGTCATAAGTATGCCTCCGTAAGCAAGTGTTGCACAAATAGCATCTGCCATGTCTATAATTATATCAGCAAGGATATTGCAGACAACGATATCGTAACCTCCGCCAACTTTAGCACGAAGCGCCTCATCGGCAGAAAGGTTTCCTACGTGGAAATCAACACCGGTCATATCAATATCATTTCTTTCCAGATTTTCTTTTGATGATACGATGCAATCAGGATCTATATCCAGAAGATCTGCTGTTTTTGCTCCCTTTTTCAAAAGTGCAATGGAAAGGATGCCGCTTCCGCAGCCTATATCAAGGACCTTCTTGCCGGATATATCAAAGTCACTCAGCTGACCCAGGATTATCCTTGTACTTTCATGGGCACCGGTACCAAAAGACATACCCGGATCGATCTCTATATCGATACCGTTACTATGGGTCTCTGACTCCTCCCAGCTTGGATGGATATAAATATTACCAACATTAAAAGCGTGAAAATAATCCTTCCAGTTATCTTTCCAATCAGCGTCATCACACATCTCACAGGAAATACCGCCGGGTATCACATCGGACTCATCACCGTAAAACGACAGTTCACTTTCAATGTCTGAAATCAGACTTGCAGTATCGAAGTCTTCTTCTCTGTAAAGATAGATCCTGCATCCCTGATCCTCGGAAACATCGGGCTGAAGCTCCGGATACACTCCCGGAGTATACTCATCCTCCACAGCAGTGCCGTCGTCTATCTCCATCTCCTCGATACCCATATCGTAAAGAGCGGCGCAAACAATATCCTCATATTCAGGTGTTGTACCTATTATGATCTTCTGATACTTCATATAATTGCCTTTCAAAAGAAAATGAACTATCTGTTATTGCAAACATGTCTTATTATAACTTAATTAATGTTAAAGTAAAGAAAAAGTCCGAAGCAACTGCCTTTTTAGATGGCACTGTTTCGGACCTGATCTTATTTCATCCTATCACGAAAAGACTTTTTCTTTTTAGGAGCGCTGCTGGGATCTGATCCAAGAGAATTTCCACTCAAAAGATCATATTCCTTAAGTGCCTCCTTGGCATCCTTGGAAAGAGAAGTCGGAACCTCAACCACAAGTGTCACATAATGATCGCCTCTTGTAGCCTTATTTCTCAGGGAAGGAACTCCCTTTCCGCGAAGCCTTATCCTGGTTCCGGACTGTGTTCCGGCCTTGACTTCATAGGAAACCCTACCATCCAGAGTTTCTATGATAACCTCTCCTCCAAGTGTAGCCACTGGGAAAGATATCATGCACTGAGAATAAAGGTCGTATCCGTTTCTCGTAAAATCCTTGTGCTGATCAACGATAACCTCAACCAGAAGATCTCCTCTGGGACCACCGTTAACTCCGGGCTCACCCTTTTCACGGATCCTGATGCTCTGGCCGTTATCGATTCCTGCAGGAACAGAAACCTGGATCTTCTTTTTTTTCTGGACATAGCCTGTTCCGCGACAGTCAGGACACTTATCCTTGATTATCTGACCGCTGCCGCCACAATCCGGACAAGTGGTAACATTCTGTACCATACCGAAAAATGACTGCTGAGTCATCATTACACGGCCCTTACCTCCACACTTGGAGCAGGTTGTCTTTGAAGTACCGGGCTTTGCACCACTCCCGCTACAGGTCGGGCAGGGATCCTTAAGAGGAAGCTCGATCTCCTTTTCACAGCCAAAAGCAGCCTCCTCGAATTTGATTCGGATACTGGTCCTGATATTAGAACCCTTCATGGGGCCATTAGGATTTCTGCTTCTTCCGCCTCCGAAGAAATCCCCGAAAATATCTCCGAAAAGATCCGAGAAGTCCATGCCGGAGAAGTCGAAGCCGCCTCCTCCGCCGCCCATACCGCCGTCAAAGGCTGCATGACCGAACTGATCGTACTGACGTCTCTTATCCGGATCCGAAAGCACAGCGTAAGCCTCAGATGCCTCCTTGAATTTTGCTTCGGCATCTTTGTCTCCGGGGTGCATGTCGGGATGGTACTTCTTGGCCATCTCGCGATACGCCTTCTTTAATGCGGCGTCATCCGCACTTTTGTCGACGCCTAATACCTCGTAATAGTCTCTCTTTGAATCTGCCATGGTTGTGATATCCTTATTACTCACTTAGTCCTGTACCGGATTTGGCGCTGCAATACCCTTGGCGACACGCTCCCGCTCCTGCGCTATGAGCACTTAGACGGTGCATCCTCGAGTATTATCGAGAGGTGCAGCGTCTTACGTGCGATGCCTGCCGGGCCCTTAGCGAGCATAACGAGCTTTAGTAGCCCGGCGGTTTAAACGAGGGTCGCTACGGGTATCACAGACGCCAAATCCATTTACTAAACTCAGTGTTATAGTATAAATACAATACTTAACTTTTAACAATCAGAATAGTATATAGGTCATGGACGAATAGTACCCGTAGCGACCCTCGTTTGCCGTCGTTACTTCGTGGCACGAAGTGGCACGTTACGTAACGTGACGAGCAAACAAGGAGCGCGAGCGAGTCGCCGAGGGTATTATTCGTTCATGACCGGATTCAGTTATATGATAATTAATTAGACCTCTTTAAAGTCCGCATCAACGACATCGTCGTCAGATCCGCCTGCAGACGCACCTGCGTTCATGTCAGGGCCGGCGCCAGCGCCCATATCCGGTGCAGGACCACCCTGTGCATTGGCTGCCTGAGCCTGCTCGTACATCTTTGCGAATACCTTCTGAGCACTCTCCTGAAGCTTCTCTCTTGCAGCCTTGATCTCGGCAACATCAGATTCGCTCATGCTCTCAGCATTCTCATGCTTGTTAACCAGCTCCTTAAGTGCATTAAGGTCAGCTTCAACAGCACTCTTGTCAGCTGCATCGATCTTATCTCCGACTTCGGACAAAGCCTTCTCTGTCTGTACTACGAATGCATCAGCATCATTCTTGGTATCAACAGCTTCCTTACGCTTCTTGTCCTGAGCCTCGAACTCAGCTGCTTCTTTAACAGCCTTCTCGATATCCTCATCAGACATGTTGGAGCCGGCTGTGATAGTGATGTGCTGCTCCTTGCCAGTTCCAAGATCCTTAGCGGATACATTAACGATACCGTTGGCATCGATATCGAAGGTAACCTCGATCTGAGGAACTCCGCGGCGTGCAGGAGGGATTCCGTCGAGACGGAACTGTCCCAGTGACTTGTTGTCACGCGCGAACTGTCTCTCACCCTGTACTACGTTGATATCAACTGCTGTCTGGTTATCCTCTGCTGTAGAGAAGATCTGGCTCTTCTTTGTAGGGATAGTTGTATTTCTCTCAATAAGTCTTGTGGCAACACCACCCATTGTCTCGATGGAAAGTGAAAGGGGTGTTACGTCAAGAAGAAGGATCTCTCCCGCACCTGCATCTCCAGCAAGCTTTCCACCCTGGATGGAAGCTCCGATAGCTACGCACTCATCAGGGTTAAGGGACTTATTGGGCTCCTTGTTGGTCAGCTGCTTAACCTTTGCCTGAACTGCAGGGATACGTGTTGAACCACCAACGAGAAGGACCTTGGAAAGGTCTCCTGCTGTAAGGCCTGCATCCTTAAGAGCGTTCTGAACAGGGATTGCTGTACGCTCTACAAGATCAGCTGTAAGTTCATCGAACTTAGCGCGTGTAAGGTCCATATCAAAGTGCTTAGGGCCCTCAGCTGTAGCTGTGATGAAAGGCAGGTTGATATTGGTTGTTGTAGAAGGAGATAGTTCCTTCTTAGCCTTCACTGCAGCTTCCTAAAGTCTCTGAAGAGCCATCTTGTCAGTTGAAAGGTCTACGCCCTCCTTGTTCTTGAACTCGGAAAGCATCCAGTCTGTGATCTTCTGATCAAAGTCATCACCACCAAGGTGTGTATCACCGTTGGTTGAAAGAACCTTGATAACGCCGTCACCGATTTCAATGATAGATACGTCGAATGTACCACCACCAAGGTCGTATACCATGATCTTCTGCTCACCCTCATTGTCAAGACCGTAAGCAAGAGCTGCTGCTGTAGGCTCGTTGATGATACGCTTTACATCAAGTCCTGCGATCTTGCCGGCATCCTTGGTTGCCTGACGCTGAGCATCATTGAAATATGCGGGAACAGTGATTACTGCCTCAGATACGCTCTCACCAAGATAGCTCTCTGCATCAGCCTTAAGCTTCTGAAGGATCATAGCTGAGATCTGCTGAGGTGAATACTTCTTGTCGTCGATGGTACGTCCGTTGTCGGTACCCATATCACGCTTGATGGAAGAGATCGTCTTCTCAGCGTTGGTAACTGCCTGACGCTTTGCAGGCTCACCGATGAGACGCTCGCCGTTCTTTGTAAATGCTACGATGGAAGGGGTTGTACGTGCACCCTCCTGGTTTGCGATAACGGTGGGCTTACCACCCTCCATTACAGCAACACAGCTGTTGGTTGTTCCTAAATCGATTCCTATTATCTTACTCATGATAAAACCTCCTGTTATATTATCCTGTTTTTTTTATAATGAAGTTCTGTTCGTTAAGCTTAGTCTTCGTTGTCACTCGACTTCGCTAATCTCACAGAACGGCCTCGCACCAAATTCACACTTCGCATCGCTCGTGTTCATTAAGTTGCTTTCGGTCTAGTTTGCAACTTTAACCATAGAATGTCTTACGACTGTGTCATGATATGTATAACCCTTTTGCAGAACTTCAACAACTTCACTCTCTCCGTACTGGTCATCATCAACATGCATTACTGCATTGTGAAGTTCGGGATCAAACTCCTTACCCAAAGCTTCAATCTCCTTAACGCCCATTTCATCAAGAGCGGTGGTCATCTGCTTGTAGATCATCTGCATTCCCTCTGCAAAAGCATCATCGGGAGCACCTGCAAGCCCTCTTTCAAAATTATCGATGACCGGAAGGATCTTTTCCACAACGGACTTGGCACCCATGTCATACATTTGGGTCTTTTCCTTTTCGGATCTCTTGCGGAAGTTTTCAAACTCTGCCATCTGGCGCTTTACTCTGTCCTCGAGCTCCGCAACCTTTTCCTTCATGGGATCCTTTTTTTCTTTTTTCTTTTTATCAAAAAGTCCCGAATGGATCTTGCCGTCTGCTCCGAACTTGTCCTCTTCCTTGTCCGTTTTAGGACTTTCATCGGAAGTTTTTTCTTCATCAGCCGGAGCGGCTTCTTCAGGAGTCTCTTCCTTGTCCGCTTCCGGACTTTCTTCCGATGTTTCTTCGGTTACAGGCTCCTTAGCTTCTTCGGTAGTTTCATCTTCAACCTTGACGTCTACCTTCTGCTCCTTATCGTCACTTTCGATCTTGATCTTCTTTTTTGTTTCCTTAGACAATTTACTATACCTCTCTTACGTACTTTCTCCCTCTCCTCTTACTATCTTGCCAAGCTGAGATTTAAGGGATTTGAGATTATCCATAACGTTTTTGTAATCCATACGCTTGGGACCGATGATACCGATGGTTCCGCGAACACCCTCTCCCAATTCATAGGTTGCGGTAACAACACTGCAATCCTTCATGGTAGCTATGGGGCTCTCATCTCCAATATAAACCTGGATGCCGGTATGGTTGCCCTCTTCGTCCGACTGGATATCATTGATCAGGCTAACCAGCTCATCTTTGTTTTCAAAAGCGGAAATGAACTCGCTCGCTCTCTGGGAATCTGCCAGCTCAGGGTACTTAAAGATATTGGTAGCACCGCTGGTGTAGATCTCCAGGCCTTCCTCATCGGCTATGGTCTCGGCTATGGAAGATAAAACATCCTCTATTATGTCGCTGTATTCGCCGGCGCTTTCCTTCATGGCTGTAATAAGGCCAAGATTGATCTCCGACGCAGTCTTGCCATTGAGGTTTGTATTGAGAAGCATGTTGAGCTTCAACATGCTCTCATTGGAAAGGGCGTTTTCAACGGAAATGATCTTGTTTTTAACTATGTTGCCCTCCATAACTACTACGGAGAGGATCTGTCCGTTGTCCAGAGCCGAAAGCTGTACAAACTTTACTGACTTGCCATGAACTGCCGGTGCCGAGATAAGAGCAGAATACTGAGTGTTGTTTGCCAAAACTTTGGCAACCTGCTTCAGCATCTTTTCCATCTTCTCGGTCTTTTCGATCATCATCTCCTTAAAGTCCGCAACCTCTGCATCCTTTTCAGCGATGAGATGATCTACATAAAACCTGTAGCCCTTGTCTGAAGGGATACGCCCTGCCGAAGTATGAGGCTGAACTATATATCCCAGTTCCTCCAGATCCGACATCTCATTTCTGATGGTGGCGGAGGAAAGGTTCAGATCCGTATTCTTGGATATAGTACGGGATCCTACGGGCTCACCTGTCTCAAGATAATTGGCGATTATGGCATTTAAGATCTTTTCTTTTCTCTCGTCTAATTCGTAATCCATACACCACTTCCCCTTATCTGTTAGCACTCAATAAAAAAGAGTGCTAATCATCCTAACGGATAATTTACACCCTTTTACTGTTTTTGTCAACTATAAACTGTTTTTACATAAGATTAAGTTCTGCCAGAAGTGCTTCGATCTCGTTCTTATTGGGAAGAGCCTCAGAATCCTCTTCTGCCTTCTTCTTGCGTCTGACAAAGAATCTCTCCAGTTTTTCACGGAGTTTCTTTTCATCCACAGATTTCAAAATATAGTCCTCAGGATTTAGATCCAGCACCTTCATAACTGAATCACGCTCCTGAACACCCGTAAGAAAAATAATGGGAATATGCCGCATCTCGTCATCGCTTTTCATCATCTGGTAAAAAAGCGGACCGTCCATAACAGGCATCTTATAATCAAGAAGGATCAGATCTACCCTGTTTTCACACAGCCACCTGATAGCCTGTGTTCCCGAATCCATCATGGTAATCTTGTATTCGTCATTAAGGGCTTCCTTGAGCATCCTCATATATGTCTTGTCATCATCCACGATCAGGATATGATGACGCTTTTTGGGAAGAATATAACCACGAATACCATCCCTGATAGTGCTGATCAACTCAGACATGTCCACCGGACGCAAAAAGGATCTTGCTATGGCAGTTTGGGGAAGGAATTCAGTAAGCTTATCGTATTCTGCCTTCTCACAAACCACAATAAGGATACGGTCATTGTCAAAAACAAAGGTTTTAAGATCCTCGGCAAACTTGGCACCTCTGTTGCTATAGATCTCATCTCCAACATAATAGACAATGGGTATTGAGTTATCTCCCGCCATCTTAAGGGTCGAAAGATTAGGCTCAACATGCCTGGCATCGATCTCGGACTCGGAAAGTTTTTGCATAAGTCCGATTACGGAAAAAGATTCCTTCTTGCTGACTATGATAACTTTGCCATTGATCGCAACATTGTTTTCGTCCATAAAAGTCTCCTATAATATCTTTTCAATTATATTGCAGGCAGCATAATAGTCCATATCTTCCATGGCATCCTTGATCTTTTGGATGATGATCTCATCGTCTCCCATAAGATCATACTGTTCAAGAGATCTGAGGATAGCCATAACACCCGAATAATCCTCTGATCTGGCAAACTCAGAAATTGCAAGATAGGCATCTCGGAGTTCAGAGTCCGAACACAGACTTGAATCATTACTGAATACATCCAGACGTTTCTTGCACTCCCGGTATTCCTTGATGAAAAACGGGTGAGCTCTTCGGATAGCTTCTATATCACCGTGCTTGCCGGCTTCCTCAAGTTTAAGTGCCTGCTCTGAGATGTATGTCTCATTGACCAGTCTTGCGGAACTTTTAAGTCCGTGAACCTTGATGGTATAATTTGCGATATCTTCCTCTTCAAGATACCGATCAAGGTCTCTGACCGTCTCATCTATGGATGAAACAAAGATCCTCATAAGAGCTTCCGGTACGTCCCGATCTTGACGACCTCTGTCGGTTTCAACACCATCATGCATTATCAGCTCGATCCTGGTATCACTGCCCAGAAGTCTGAACAGCACATCCTCCATATCCTTGGCGGTAACCGGCTTGGTCATATGAGCATCGAAACCAACATCGGCGTAAAGCTTTTCGCTGCCCTTGGAAACATTGGCGGTAAGCATAACGAACTTGGAATCCCTGCACTTACCATCCTCCTGCTCCTTGATGGCGTGAAAGGTCTCTATACCATCCATCTCAGGCATGAAATGATCAAGAAGGATCACGTCGTACTCATTTTCCTTTGTCATGGCCAGGGCCTGCAATCCGCCCTGTGCAGTGTCCACCTTGATATGCGTACTCATCAAAAGACGTCTGGCAACAAAAAGGTTTTCAGGCGTATCATCAACTACAAGGATACAGATATCCGGAGCATAAAGACGACTCTTATATACCTCATACCGGGACTTTTCTTCAAAAGGATCGATCTCGCCAACACCTGTAACATCGATCACTTTTTGAGGTATAGTGGCCGTAAAGGTACTACCTTCTCCGAAAACAGACTCAACCTCTATAGTACCTCCCATATGATCCAGGAATTGCTTGACTATGGAAAGTCCGAGTCCGGACCCCTCGATCTGCTTAACATCATTGTCAGCACGTCTGTAGGCCGTAAAGATATGGGGCAAATACTCGTCCTTGATACCTATACCGGTGTCCGTAATTTTGTATGTGATCAAAACATCCTTGACGTTTTTAAGCTCACAGGTTACTGAAAGTGTAACCGAACCCTCATTGGTATATTTTATTGCATTATATACCAGATTGACAAGTATCTGCTCAATACGGACAGCATCACCTTTAACAACCATCGGGATCTCAGGTGAAATATCCATGATCAGTTTAATATCCTTTTGAGCAGCCTGTATGCTAAGCATACTCCATACCGCCAAAAACATATCTTTTGTCTTGTAAGGGGCCTCACTGATCTCAAACATACCTGCACTGATCCTGGACATATCCAAAAGATCATTGATAAGATGTAAAAGCAGTCGGCTGGAAGAAAGGATATGACGGGCATCTTCATTAACAACCTCTGAAGTGTTTTCCCGAAGGATCATCTCATCCAGTCCGATAATTGAGTTAATGGGGGTCCTGATCTCATGGCTCATTGAAGAGAAAAACTGGCTTTGAGCCCCTGATAATTCCTCTATCTCAGTTTTTTGAGCCTCTGCCTGCACGATCTGAACGGAAAAGTGCCTTCTTATATCCAAAAGGCTGATACCCAGAATAAGCTGAAAAGCCAGAAAAATAATAAGATTTGGAAGTGTCGAAGAAGAACCTGATGTAATAAACGTCAGGTACAACATAACAGCATCTGATGCCAAAGCGATCAGACCATATACCATATGTGACATGTAAAAACAAAGGGGAACTGCAAGTGAAAAAGTCATATAGGCCGTGGGATCGATAGTATGAGTCACTAAAGAATCATTATATGTGATCCCTATAGCCCATATAAAAAAGACAAAACCGCAGACAGGATTAGCCAGGTCCAGTATCCTGAACCTGTTTTTGATATCATTTTTTATATAAATAAGCAAAATATCATAAAGAACAGAAACAGTTAAAAGAGTAATGTAAAAAAAACGATATTTCCATAGATAGGCACCGTAAAATGGCGCATTAAATACAGTTACCAGCAACATTATCACTTCTATGATCGCAACAACAGCGATCATAAAAAATGATATCTTGGCTGATGACATGTAAGTACGCATAAGAACGTCATCCTGATTATTCTTATACATAGTTCACTCCCCTTAGTTTCCACCCTCATTATCAAGCAAAAATTCGCAAAGCACACGATTGGAAAGATCCATTCCCTGATCCGTAAGACAGATACGCCCCTCGTCATTTACAAGTAGTCCCTTTTCGGACAACTCGTCAAACTGCCTTCCATACACATGCTCTATTCCAACTCCAAATTTTTCATAAAACTCGGAAGCATAAACTCCCTCTGTCATACGAAGTCCTAAATACATAAACTCCGCCATGGCATCCTCTCTGGTAAGGATCCTGCTGGAGGCAGCAATGGTTCCATCAAGATAATCCTCCATGGATACGGTATTGTCGATCCTTTCCTCATAGAAGCCGTCGATCTCCATCTTAAGGCTTTCCTCCAGGAGATCCTTGGTCATAAATGAAGAGGCTCCCAGGCCCACTCCGACATATGCCTTTCTTCTCCAATACCCTACATTATGACGGCAAAAATGATTGCCTTCGGCATAGTTGGATATCTCGTATCTATTGTATCCGTGGTCCCCCATCTCCCGCTCCACAAGCTTCATGAGTTCATAAACCTCATCATCAGATGGAAGGAAGTTGGTCTTGAGGCCTTTAGCCTGCCTCTGGGCATCCTTGCCGTATTTCTCGTAAAAAGGAGTACCCGGCTCTATCATCAGACTGTATGCACTGACATGCTCCGGTCTTATCATAAAGATTTCCCGAAGAGTAGCCATAAGCTTATCTTTTTTCTGTCCCGGAAGTCCTGTCATGATATCCACGTTGACATTGGAAATACCGCTGCGACGAACATTTTCATAAGCCTCAAGGAATTCCTTGTAAGTATGGATACGCCCCATTGCACGAAGTTCCTCGTCATTAGCGGACTGAAGGCCGATGGATGCACGGTTGACACCAAGCCATTTATACTCTCTAGCCGCCTCAGCAGTTACGGTACCGGGATTGATCTCAATAGTATACTCAGCATCATCGGGGATCCAAAAACAGTCCGTAATCGTACCCAGGATCCTCTCCATAAGAGGAAGCTCCAGACTGCTGGGTGTACCTCCGCCAATATATACGGATGTAACCTTGCCTGAGTATCTGGAGGATTTTGACTTGATCTCCTCACAAAGCTTTTCAGTATACTTTTCTTTTATCTTGCTATCGTATACCCCTGAGCAAAAGTCGCAGTAATCACACTTTTTAACACAAAAAGGTATATGTACATAAAGTTCAAATTCACTCATCGTCAAGCCTCAAAACGCTCATAAAGGCTTCCTGCGGGATCTCCACAGATCCTATCTGGCGCATTCTCTTTTTACCTTCCTTCTGCTTTTCCAGAAGTTTCTTTTTACGGGTAATATCACCACCGTAACACTTTGCAAGCACGTCCTTGCGAACCGCCTTAACAGTCTCCCTGGCTATGACCTTGGTGCCTATAGCCGCCTGAATGGGAACCTCAAAAAGGTGACGCGGTATCTTTTCCTTGAGCTTTTCACACATGCGTCTGCCCTTGTCATATGCTGTATCCTTGAAAACGATGAAGGAAAGGGCGTCCACCATCTCCTTGTTGATAAGGATATCAAGCTTAACAAGTTCGGAACGCTTGTACTCGGAAAGCTCATAATCAAAGGAAGCATATCCTCTGGATCTGGACTTCAGGGCATCAAAAAAATCATAAATGATCTCATTAAGAGGAAGCTCGTACTTGAGTAGCGCCCTGGTTTCCTCCATATACTCCATGGAAATATAGATCCCTCGCCTCTCCTGGCAAAGATCCATGATTGCGCCTATATACTCGCTTCGAACCATGATCTCAGCCGAAACATAAGGCTCCTCCATATACTCGATCTCAGAAGGATCAGGCAGATTAGAAGGATTGGTAAGCTCTATCATGGTGCCGTCGGTCTTATATACCCTATAAACAACGCCGGGAGCTGTAGTTACCAGATCAAGATCATACTCTCTCTCCAGTCTCTCCTGGATTATCTCCAGATGCAAAAGACCGAGGAAGCCGCATCTGAAGCCAAAGCCCAACGCAACAGAAGTCTCAGGCTCGTAAAAAAGGGCTGCGTCATTAAGCTGGAGTTTTTCGAGAGCATCCCTAAGATCAGGATACTTGGCTCCGTCTGCAGGATACATACCACAGTATACCATGGGATTGACTTTTTTGTAACCCGGAAGTGGCTCCTTGCAGGGTTTATCTGCAAAAGTTATGGTATCGCCTACTCGTGTATCCCTAACGTTTTTAATGGAGGCTGTCATATAGCCTACCATACCCGCGGAAAGCTCATCACAGGAAATAAAAGCTCCTGCGCCAAAATAGCCTACTTCAACAATCTCAAACTCTGCGCCTGTAGCCATCATGCGAACCTTGTCGCCGGGCCTCATACGTCCCTCTTTTACCCTGCAAAAAACAATAACTCCGCGATATGAATCATAAAGTGAATCAAAGATAAGGGCCGCCAGAGGTGCATCCGGATCCCCTGAAGGAGGCGGAAGCTGAGTTACTATAGCCTCAAGGACTGACTCAACATTTTCACCTGTCTTGGCAGAGATCCTTGGCGCATCAAGCGCAGGAAGGCCGATAACATCCTCGATCTCATTGGCTGTTCTTTCTGCATCCGCAGAAGGAAGATCTATCTTGTTGATAACGGGAAGGACCTCCAGATCATGATCCAGAGCCAGATAAACATTGGCCAGAGTCTGAGCCTCGATACCCTGTGCCGCATCAACTATAAGAATGGCCCCATCGCAGGCAGCAAGGGACCTGGAAACTTCATAATTAAAATCCACATGTCCCGGAGTATCGATAAGGTTAAAGATATACTCATTACCGTCCTTGGCCTTGTAGATAAGGCGGACAGCCTGGGACTTAATAGTAATGCCCCTCTCACGCTCAAGATCCATATTATCAAGGACCTGGGACTGCATCTCCCTGGCAGTAAGGGTACCGGTCATCTCGATAAGCCTGTCCGCAAGAGTAGACTTACCATGATCAATATGGGCAACTATGCAAAAATTACGGATAAGATTCTGATCTGTCATAAATAAAAACCTGTAAAAAAGAAAACCGCCGGTATGACGGTACCGGCGGAACTA
>JAEELH010000231.1 GCA_016288825.1 Lachnospiraceae bacterium
AAATACCAGTAAAAGTGCTGTTAATCGTTTTGATCTCCTCATATGTCCCCCTTTTTTTGTGCTGTCGAACCCTTACTCCGCCTCCCGTACAAAGAGTTTACGTCTTATTATTATATCGCATACATGTGCACAAAAGCTACAGTCGGCCGGTCTATGCCCCCAGGATCTCTCGCACCGCTGCTCTGTAGTCCGCTGCCCGGCGCGCCTTCTTCAATTCTTTAACTGCCCGCTTTTTGTCCGGAAATCTCTCGCCAATGTAGGTCCACAGCTCTTTCATCTTATCAAGAAGCTGCTTTTCCCCGCCGTACCTGGCTTCATAGTCTGCCCAAAGTGAGTCCAGGAAATCCGCAAGCTCCCGGTTCGTGGCGCGTCCCGACAGGTCTTGTTTTGTCATGCTATCCCCATCTCCCTGCTCTGTATGGGAGCCTGTGGTCGCTGCCCTTATCTGCCGTGCCAGGGAGGGATCCGCGATAAGTCCCCGACCTATCATAAAACTCCGGCACTCCGGCAATTCGCCTCTTATCCTCTCAAAATCCGCCACGGACCGGATATCTCCATTATACGTGACCCTCTCCCATCCCAGGATATCCGCCATCCGGCGAAAGGCATCCATATTCAGCAGCCCCCGATAAAAGTCTGCTCTGGTCCTGGGATGTATTATGACATGACATATGGGATAGGAGGCCAAAAGCTGCGCCAGCTCCTCGGCGCGAGAATCATCCTCCATACCGATGCGGGCCTTGACCGAGATATCCGGCAGATCCTCCTCCGAAAAGACCCTGTCAAAAAACGCCCGAAGCGCATCAAGATCCTCCAGCATACCGGAACCCTTGTGCTTGGAAACCACTGTTCCGGAGGGGCATCCCATATTGAGATCGGCCTCGTTGTAACCAAATTCAACTAGCGTTCTGGCCCCATAAATAAAGTGTTTCGGGTTGTTTGCGATAAGCTGTGGAACCAGCCTATCGTCATAGGGCTCCAGCTCCTCGATCTCCCTTTTTCGGAAGTTATAGCTGGAATCCGCAGAAATGAAAGGGGTATAGAACCGGTCTATACCCCCGAAATATTTGTCTATATTACGCCTGTAAATGGCGGTTGTGATCCCCTCCAAAGGGGCAAGTGAAATTCTGTAATCCATATTACAATGATACACCCTTACCTCAATAATAACAACAACAAAATCCCATGTCACAAACTGTCCCTATTACGGCACAAATAGTTGTGCAAAACTTTCGATTTCGTTATATAATCACACATGCAACATATCTTTCGCAAAAAGGATAATACAATGAAAAGACTATTAAAAACAGTAGCAGCAGCTGCAGCCATCACGCTATCGGTTGCCATCCTCTCAGCATGCACCACCATCTCAGCAAAAAAGCCGGCCAAAAGCGCCCGCATCGTGGTAAAAGGCTTCGAATGGGGCCCCGGCGTCACAGGGATCCTGGTGGAACTGTCTGAAGAAGCCACCGACATTTCCGTCAAAGATGCCCATGTAACAACCAACGGCGCAGAGCGAGAGATCATAGCAGCAAGTCTTGCAGGCGAGGACGGCACTCCGCAGCCAAGTGCTGCCTCCTCTAAATATGTACTCCTGGAGCTGAAAACAAGCTCCACAGAGGGAAAGGATATCTTTATGACCGGCGAGGGAGTTGTGGGCCTTAATACTTATGCCAAAACATATCCCTTCGAGGCCACCTTTACCGCAACCACCGGCGGCAAGGCCGTCACATACACAGTCTCCGGAGATGCAGGGAACAAACAAAACATTATAAGCCCCGACACCGAACTTTTCAATGTCAGCGGTGAGCTTTCCGGAACCTACAAGAATCCCAATACCTCTCAAGATGAGGATCTGAAGCTTATGTACAAGGCTTACGAGCCTGCTGCCCTTTTGGAAGACGGCGCCAAAAACCCGCTTATCATCTGGCTTCACGGCGCAGGTGAGGGCGGCCAGGATCCCGATATCTGCATTTTGGGCAATAAGGTATCCGCTCTTGCAAAGGATCCCATCCAAAGCCATTTTTCCACCGATGGCGGCGCAGGAGGAGCCTACGTCCTCGTAGTACAATGCGCCACCATGTGGATGGATGTAGGTGACAGCGCCCAGGGTGCCGGTGATGCTGCTTCTAGGTATACGCAGATCCTTCGAGACTCCATCCTCAAGTATCTGGGCGAAAACACTGATGTAGACACCTCCCGCGTCTATGTGGGTGGCTGCTCCAACGGCGGATACATGACCATGAACATGCTGGTGGAATATCCCGAGCTTTTTGCCGCAGCCTACCCCAACTGCGAGGCTTACGCCTACTTTGAATATGAGAAAAATGCGGACGGAACCTACAAAGACGGACGAAGCCTTGCCACGTCCACCCGCTGGATGACAGATGAAAAGATCAATAGGGTAAAAGATAAGCCCATCTGGTTTGTACACTCAGCCGATGACTGGGTTGTAGATCCCAGGCTTACTGCCCTTCCTACATACAGGGCGCTTTTGGATGCCGGCGCTGATAATGTCTGGTTCTCTTATTTTGAAAATGTGGTGGGAACCGACGATCCTGAGGCTAACCAGAACGTGGTAATCTCACCTCAGTATTCAGTAGGTCCCGGATACATGGGCCACTTCAGCTGGATCTACACCCTTAACGATCAGGTGACAGGGGTCCAGGATCCCAAAGCCATCGCAACTTCCGAAGATTCTGAGAACTTAGGCTTCGTCCCCAATAACCGGGGCGGCGGAAGCGCAAAGGCTCAGGGCACATACGAAAATCTTTTTGACTGGATGAACTCACAACACCAATAAAACACAAAAGGAGGTAGGGAACTTGCCCTTTCCTCCTCTTTTTTCATCAACTTATACTTTTCAGGATCCGCTCAACAGCCTCCTGATCCAGGGAAGTCACAGCTCCCCGCAGCTCGTCAAATACGGCCGCAACATGATCTGGCAGCTTATATCCCGCCAGCTTTCCTATGGCATCATCGGCACCGTCAATGTCCATGGCAGCCATGGAATCCGACAGCATCCTAAGAAGCACATCAAGGATCGCATCATCGATCATTTCCTTGTCCTCAGCCGAACCGTCGCCTGAAGTCACGTAATCCCTGAGCCGCTCCTTGTAACTTCGCCACTCCTTGATAAAGACATCATGAATCTGCTCTATAGTATCTACATCCTTATCAGCAGCTGCCCGCTCAAGCATCTCTGCCATGCCGGACAGACCAACAAGGCCAATGGATCCGGAAGCACTCTTCATACCGTGGACCATGATACCGTAATCCTCAACAGATCCGGGCAGGCCGTCCCTGAAGGACTGGAGCTTATCGGCCTGAATATCGATGGATGAATAAAACTCGCCCAGCACCGAATCAAGAACCCCTTTATCCTGAAGCCGCATCAGAGCGTATTTCCAATCCAGACCGATGATGGTGGGATACTCGGAAACATCAAGCGCCGCAATGCTTTGAGCCGGCTGCTCTTCTCCCTTGGGCGCCGGCAGGAGTTTATCCTCGGGAAGATTTTCTCTGATAGCGTTTTCAAGCTTTTCAGCAGCCACGGGCTTGGAAAGAAAGCCGTCAAAGCCGTCCTCGAAGTACTGCTCTCTTGCGCCGGTAACTGCATTGGCGGTAAGGACGATGATAGGTGTATCCGCGCAGGGTCCGTCCTTTATGGCCTTGATCCTCTTCATGGCCTCCACACCGTCCATGCCGGGCATCATGTGGTCCATGAAAATGATATCGTAATACCGCTCAGCCGCCATATCTACTGCTTTTTGACCACCATCTGCCTCGTCGATCACCATCTGTGTTTGCTTAAGAAGCGCCGTGAAAACCCGGCGGTTCATGGTGTTATCATCCACCAGAAGGATCCTCGCATCCGGTGCGATGAAGGACCGGTTGTATGAATACTGCTGTGCAGCGCTGGTGCGGATGGTCTCCTCAAAGTTACCTATGGGCGTAGGATCTATGACCTTTTGGGTCAGATCAAAGTAGAAAAGCGTACCCTTGCCGTATTCGCTTTGGACATTAAGCTTTGATCCCATAAGCTCCAACAATCTCATGGTGATAGGAATTCCCAGTCCCGTTCCCTCAATACTGCGGTTATGCTCCAGATCAATACGCTCAAAATCGGAAAAGAGCTTTTTCATATCTTCGGGCTTTATGCCGATGCCGGTATCTTCTACTTCAAAGTGCAAAGTGGCAGTATCGCTGTCAACTTTCGTACCCTCGGCTAAAGCCACTCTAAACCATATAGATCCCGTCTCTGTATACTTAAAGGCGTTGGTAAGAAGGTTCATTATGACCTGTCTTATTCGTATATCGTCGCCGTACATCCTCGAAGGGATGTCGGGTGAAACAACTATCTGAAAGTCCAGGCCCTTATCCTCTGCCCTAAAGCGGATCATATTGGACAGATCATTGAGAGCACTGGGCACATCATACTCGATGGGAATGATCTCCATTTTCCCGGCTTCTATCTTGCTCAGGTCAAGGATATCATTGATGATGGATAAAAGGGAGCGTCCCGCAGACTGGATGTCCAGGGCATAGTTTCTGATGGCATCCTCCCGGCTCTCTCTCAGGATCATCTCATCCATGCCAAGCACGGTGTTGATGGGGGTCCTGATCTCATGGGACATATTGGCAAGAAATTCGGACTTTGCCTTGTTTGCAGACTCCGCGATGATCTTTTGTTCCTCCACCTCTTTGATATGCTGAAAATGCTTGGTGGAATCCGTCAGGATGAAAAGGGTGCTTTTATTTTCGAGAGTCTTTTCCTCAGGGCTGTAGATATTATCTCCAAAAGTAATAGTCTCACCCGAACTTATCACATCACGGACTTTTTCTACGACCTGTTCCGTATTGGTCTCCAGCTCCGGAAAGATCGATGCAGCGATCTTGTTGTAAAAGGCTGATTTTCCGCCTTTTTCCGTAGCTATGACTCCGGAAGAGAGCTCGTTGAACATGTAATCCTTGGTGAACTGCTCGATATCTCCGATGTTGTACTTGACCATGGCGATCACCATGGTCACCGAAGATGCCAGAAAACCGATCTGGCCGAGATCATAATAATCACCGACGGGAAGAAGGGAAAGTAGCGACATACCCGGGCTGAACAATGTGGCAACGAGCAAGATGAGGAATTTCTTTTTTCTGTCATTGTCCTCCGATTCACGTATACACTGTATATATTTGCGGATCATAAAAATGAGCGCACATATAACAAAAATGTAGAACTGATAATAACCTATTCCCTTGTGATACTGCAGGATGTGCCAACTGCCCTCATTTAATACCTTAAAATCAGAAAAGAAAAACCCGAACATTTTCGTGGTTGTCAGCCCGGTCAGAACCAGGGCCAGACAAACCTGATCGGTGATCTGCACCTTTTTAGGGAATTCGCAATCGCAGACGCTGAGACAGAACCGCCATGATACCACCATGGCAAATATCTTACCCGCCCAGGAGACCAGCATGGTCATGAGCAAAGCCTCCTCCGTGGCGGAATAGAGATGCAAAAGATAACCATAGGCGCTGACAAGCATAGAGGTACACAGCATATAAAGCAGACTGTAAACACGATTGCCGATGTTTATAAAGATAACTGCTAACTCGAACAGGATCACAAGCCCCGTGATCCACTGTATGATCAACACTACCAGGTGCATAGGCCATCCCCCCGTATAATGAGCATCGCCGATGGTATATCAAAGAAAATCGTATCCTAATCATACACCTAACATGCGAGCATAACAAGAAAAACCGTGTAGGAGTGGGGAGCAGCAAGTCCGAACATGGTCTTTTCAAAGCCGGATTGACTAGTATATCATTTTACCATCAAACATTATGATATGATCGGTATTCTCCGATGGCGAAAAGAATACTACTACACTGCCGGATCTGAGTTGACGAAAGACCTTTGTGATCTATGAATATGCCTTTGAGATCAAGTGGCTGTCCGTCTTTTTCTTTTAAAAAGATCAATTCTCTGAAATAGGATCTTTCAACACTCATTGAAAGTACTTTTTCCAACTCATCCATAAACTCCGGTGCCTTCAGATTCTGATGAGAAAGGATCCACTCTTCTCCTTTCTGATTGTAAACCTTACTCATATACTTACCATCTCCGGCTCCCATACCGTCATTAAAGAAACTCCCCAAGTACGTACGCTCATTAGTCCCCTTGAGTTTCTTAACATCATCTTCTTTTTCAAGCCACTCAGAATCCTTTGATAAGAACAAAGAAGAATTTCCCTTGTCCAGTTCTCTTTTGATGGCCATTTGGAGTTTATTCAGCCGCTTAAGCGTCTGATCGATCTCATCTTCTGTGAGGAGGTCACATAAAACCTGCCGGATCATTTCCGGCCGCACGGCAAGGATCGTGGCTCCAAGCTCCGCATCCATATGGGAAATACGGAGATCCCCGCCTTTTGTCACAAGTCCAAGAATAGTTCCGGAGTTCAGTTCGTCAGCACCGTCCGCCGGAAAAGCCATATTGTTATCGATACCCACAATTGTGGTCAGTTTCCCGCTTTCATCGGTTTTGACTATATAATTTCCGCTGTGCCGGTCGGTCTGTCCGCAGATATAATCCAGTACCATTAGATTATTGAGATCCTTGATAAAACCGCCTGTAATGCGTCCTTTGAAGTCCTCTCTCTGAACAGTGCTATCTTTACCTGATTCAACCTTCTTTTCAATGATGTCCGCTATAAATTCTGCTCCCGACTGCCCGGTGACCTTGTCCATCATATGACCATGGATCTCGCCATCCTTTCCCTGAAGAATCACCTTTTCACTGCGAGCAACAAGCTTGCTCTGCCCAAAAAGGGTAGCAATACGGTAAGTGGCCACGTCACGATCTGCCGGATTGATCCCCG
>JAEELH010000232.1 GCA_016288825.1 Lachnospiraceae bacterium
ATGCCATAAAAAAGCTGGCGCCTTCACTGGATCGTATTTCCGCAGAGCGTATAAGGGACGAGCTTTTAAAGACCATTACATCACCTAATCCCGGCATGCTTAGGACCATGTCCGATCTTGGACTTACTAAAGTCTTCCTTTCCGAGTGGGATGAGATGCTCGCCTGTGAGCAGAATACCCCTCACCATTGTTACAGTGTGGGAGAGCATACTATCCATGTTATGGAGGGAGTGCGGGCAGATACGGTAATGCGCCTTGGTGCTCTTTTGCATGATGTTGCAAAACCGGCATGTAAGACCACGGATGAGGACGGGATAGATCATTTCAAGGGCCATCCGCAGATGGGAGCCGATATGGCTCGTGATATCTTAAGGCGGCTCAAGATGGACAATGATTCCATAGCACGGGTCAGGGACCTGGTGCTTTATCATGATTACAGGCCTGCGCCAAACAGACGGAGTGTCCGCCGTGCGATCTCCAAAACGGGGAGAGATATGCTGCCGGATCTTTTTGAATTAAAGAGGGCAGATGTTCTGGCTCAAAGTGATTATGAGAGAGATGAAAAACTTCAGGCGGAGGAGGATTTCAAACGGATCGCCGGAGAGATCATCAGTGAAGGAGAGTGCATTCAGGTAAGTGAACTTGCGCTGGGTGGCCGTGACCTTATTGATATGGGCATATCTCCAGGTCCGGAGATCGGAAGGATCCTCCACGAACTTTTAGAGAGAGTTTTGGAGGAACCTTCGCTTAATACAAAAAAGGAACTGATAGATATGGTAAGGACTATCAGAAATCTTGCGATAATCTTTATACTTTTGATCCCCATGTTGTTTGTGTCTGCATGCGGAGGATCTTCAGCTGACTTTAACACATCCATCAGACGACCGGATATACCTACCCGCAGTGAAAAAAATGAGGATGCGGATGATGAAACCGCAGATGGTGAGGATGTTACGGATGGTAATGAGTCCGAGGACGGACTTGCACCTCTTTTCATCCTTGAGGATATCAACGGCAAAGAAGAGACCATCACGGTTCAAAATGTCAGCAGCGGCCAGGAGTTCAGATACAGTTTTTCACTGGCTACGCTTTTTATCAGCAAGTTCGGAGATCATGCACCCATGACGGATTTTCAGCCGGGTATGATCGTTGAGCTGGGAGACCTTTTGGATTCAGGAGCGCTTTCCGAGATCCGTAAGACAGATCGGGCATGGGAGTACACCGATATCAGTGATTTTTCCTTCGATACCGATCGCAATGTCATGGAGATCTTCGGATCCAATTACAAGTTGGAATCCTATGTGCCGATCTTCTCCGGATCCTATAGGATAGAGGCGTCGGATATTACTGAGTCCGATCTCATACGTGTTGCCGGGATAGACAAGGAGATCCTGTCTGTGGCAGTTACTACCGGACACGGTTATCTGTCCATTACCGGTACGGAACTTTTTGAGGATAGTTTGATCCAGATCGGAAAAAAGGTGGCGACTCTCATAACCGGAGACATGATAATAGAAGTTCCTGAGGGAAAGTACGCAGTCACGGTTGCCAACAACGGTTACGGCGGCACCAAAAAGGTCAAGATCAAGCGAGGAAAGACCACATCTTTGGACCTTAATGAACTGAAGGGAGAAGGCCCTAAGAAATGCGAGATCACCTTCAGGGTTAATGCCGAGGCCGAAGGTGCAGTGATCTACCTTGACGGCAAACAGGTTGAGCCCGGAGAAAAACTTTCGGTTGTTTACGGCCGCCACTCACTCCGCGTAGAGGTTGAGGGCTATGATGTCTGGGAGAGAGTACTGTTTGTCAATTCCCCCAGCGCCGAGATCTCTCTGGATCCTACTGAGGATAATAATTCGTCGGGAGGAAATAATTCCGGTAATAATTCCGGTAATAATTCAGGTAATAACGGCACAGGTAATGACAGCGATAGTGATGACGAGGATGGCAACAGTACCACTCAGGAGCAGAGAGATGATGCTACACTTGACTATCTGACTACGCTTTCGGACTCGCTGATCAATCTTGTGACTTCATGACAAGTCGCGTGACAAGAATATACGAATATGGTAAAATTAGACAGTATTTCATAACCAATACATGATCACTTAAGGAGGATAAGATGGGTTATAAGGAATCGTATGAGCAATGGCTTTCGGGGGATATCTTTGATGACGATACCAAGCGGGAGCTTCGTGCAATTGCGGGTAATGAAAAAGAGATAGAGGATCGTTTTTATCGTGAGCTGGAGTTCGGAACCGCCGGACTTCGCGGAGTCATCGGAGCAGGTACCAACCGAATGAACGAGTACACCGTTCGTAAGGCTACTCAGGGTCTTTCCAACTATATCAACAAAGTTGGAGGAGCAGAAAGAGGAGTGGCTATTGCTTACGATTGCCGTAGGATGTCTCCCGAGTTTGCTGATGTTGCTGCGCTTTGCCTGGCAGCTAATGGCATCAAGGCATTTGTTTTTGAGTCACTTCGCCCCACACCCATGCTTTCATACGCAGTCAGAAAGCTTGGCTGTATCGCAGGTATCAATATCACAGCCAGCCACAATCCGCCGGAGTATAACGGATACAAAGTTTACTGGGAGGATGGTGCTCAGATCACACCTCCTCACGACAGTGGTATCATGGATGAGGTTGCTGCCATCACAGATTTTGCGGCTGCAAAGACCATCTCCAAGCAGGAGGCTGTTGGCAAGGGCCTTTATCAGGTGATCGGTGCAGACATTGATGATCCCTACATGGAGGAACTTAAAAAGACAGTTCTTCATCAGGATGCCATTGATGCCTTCGGCAAAGAACTTGTTATCGTATATACACCGCTCCACGGCACAGGTAATATCCCTGTACGCCGCATCTTAAAGGAGCTTGGTTTTACCAATGTTTATGTAGTTCCCCAGCAGGAAAAGCCCGATGGCGAGTTCCCTACGGTTTCTTATCCCAACCCTGAGGCGAGAGAGGCATTTGAGCTTGCCCTTGCACTTGGCGAGGAGAAAAAGGCTGATCTCGTACTTGCAACAGATCCCGATGCGGACCGTCTCGGAGTTTACGTTCGTGACGCTCAGGGCGAGTATCACTGCCTTACCGGCAATATGTCCGGTTGCCTTATCGGCGATTATGTTATCGGACAGCGCAAGGAGAGAGACGGATCTCTTCCTGAGAACGGTGCTTTTATCAAGTCTATCGTTTCTACCAATCTTGCTGACGCCATCGCGGCTAAGTACGGTATCGAACTTGTTGAAGTCCTTACAGGATTCAAGTGGATCGGACGCAAGGCCTTGGAGTATGAGCAGAAGGGAACAGGCACTTATCTTTTCGGTATGGAGGAGAGCTACGGCTGCCTGACCGGTACTTATGCTCGTGATAAGGATGCGGTTGTTGCATCTATGGCTCTTTGCGAGGCTGCAGCATATTACAGGACCAAGAACAAGACTCTCTGGGATGCTATGGTGGATCTCTATGAGGAGCTTGGTTACTATCTGGATTCTGTCAGCGCTATTACACTCAAGGGCAAGGAAGGTATCGAAAAGATCGGTTCCATCATGCAGGAACTTCGCGCCAATCCTCTGGATAAGATCGGTGAGTACGAGGTCCTTCGTATACGCGACTACAGTACAGGTGAGATCCTTGATGTTAAGAACGGAGATAAGTCCTCTACCGGACTTCCTTCATCTAACGTTCTTTATTATGAACTTTCAGATGATGCCTGGGTTTGCGTTCGTCCTTCGGGTACTGAACCCAAGATCAAATTCTATTACGGTGTCAAGGGAGACTCTCAGGCGGATGCGGATCTGCGCTCAGCTTCCATGAAGGGCGCTTTAGATGCACTTTCTGACAATTTAGTCAATGGCTAGAATGGCATTATTATTTACAAATATGCCCTTTTATATTTGTTAGAATTGCAGAGAAACCGCATTTTTACTGTAAAAATGTTACAAAACCTTGACAAATAGGGCGAAAACCTTTATAAATAGTTGTGGTTAGCGGATTTTCCGCATATTTATATTAGTTCCAAAGAGGAGGAAATTGAGTTATGAACAAGACAGAGTTAGTAGCAGCTATGGCTAGCAAGGCAGACATCTCCAAGAAGGATGCTGAGGCAGCTCTTAAGGCTTTCACAGATGTTGTTGGCCAGGAGCTTAAGAAGGGTGAGAAGATCCAGCTCGTTGGATTCGGAACATTCGAGGTTTCCAAGCGTGCAGCTCGCACAGGCCGCAATCCCCAGACCGGTGCTGAGATGAAGATCGCAGCTAGCAAGGCACCTAAGTTTAAGCCCGGTAAGGCTCTTAAGGATCTTGTTAACAAGAAGTAATTTTGCTTCATAGGTTTTCACGGGGTCGTGCCGCGAGGCGCGACCCTTTTCATTACAATAGGTTGTTAGATCATGAGACTTGATAAATATCTTAAGGTATCGCGTATCATCAAGCGTCGTACCATTGCAAACGAAGCCTGTGATGCAGGTCGTGTCAGTGTTAACGGACGCGTGGTCAAGGCATCATATGATGTTTCCGTGGGAGATGTCATAGAGGTGACCTTTGGAAATCGTACTATGAAGGCCGAGGTTCTTTCGGTGGCTGAGACGGTCAAAAAAGAAGCAGCGGCTGACATGTACAAAGAATTATAAAAAAAGGTTAAGTATTTGGAGGATATGTCCGATTTAGTATAAAAGATGTATTTTTTTTCTGAATTCGGACGAGGATATGGCAGGTAAGAAAACAAGATCAGCAAAAACGCCCTTTGTGGCCATACTGGTGGTATTTCTTCTGGTGGTTATGACTATCCAGATGACCAGCCTGTACTCCAGATACAATAAGTATCGGGACAAGGAAGCTTCGCTTTCTTCAGAGCTTGAGGCTCAGGAGGAGCGCAAGCAGGATCTGTTGGATTACGAGAATTACACCAAGTCAGACAAGTATATCGAGAACACAGCTCGAAGCAAGCTGGGCCTCGTGTATGATGACGAGATGATATTCAGAGAAAAAGACTAAATTGGAAGATAGAATGGAGCGGGTTTACCGCTATATTAAAAAATATGACATGATAAGGCAGAGAGATTCCGTGCTGCTGGGAGTATCCGGTGGCGCTGATTCTGTTTGCCTTTTTTTGATGCTAAGACACCTTTCCGACGTGATAGGATTCAGCCTACGGGTGGTTACGGTAGAGCATGGCATCAGGGGCTTGGAGAGCAAGGAGGATGCCAGATTTGTGGAAAAGCTTTGCATCACTCACGGGGTTCCCTGCAAGGTTGTTTATGTGGATGCTCAGGAAAAAGCCAGATCTTCTGGGATGACCTTGGAGGAGGCAGCGAGATTCCTTCGGTACGAGGCATTTTTCTCCATGACCAAGGGCGGTGATATCATTGCCACTGCCCATAATGCAGGTGACAATGCTGAGACACTTCTTTTTAATCTTATCAGAGGAAGCGGGCTTCGCGGATTGTCAGGCATAGCGCCTGTGAGCGTACAAAGAGATCGCAAGATCATCCGCCCACTCTTATGTCTTGAGAGACGTGATATAGAGGCGTATCTTGCGGAGTGCCAGCAACAGTTCAGGATGGATTCCACCAATCTTGAGACTGATGCGGACAGGAACAAGATCCGAAATCTGGTAATGCCTCAGCTCATTGCCATC
>JAEELH010000233.1 GCA_016288825.1 Lachnospiraceae bacterium
ATGGAAATGGATGTCATTGGTAACAACATCGCCAATGTCAATACAACCGCATATAAATCGCAGGCAACAGGCTTCCAGGATATTCTTTACCAGACGGTAAAAGAGGGATCGGCAGCCGGTAATAACGCGGGATCAACCAATGTTTCCCAGGTCGGACTTGGATCCAAGGTGGCATCCATCTATACAAATATCACAGCCCAGGGATCTGCAATTACCACTAACAATGTGTTTGACCTGATGATCACCGGACCTTCTTTCTTTATCATCAGCCCTGATGCTACAACAGCTGAGATGAATTACACAAGGGACGGCTCACTTACGATTGACGCCAACGGAGATCTGGTAACCCAGGGCAATGGTTATTATGTTCTCGGACAGAGGGGAGACCGTGATATACCTACTGAAGGTGCTGTGGTTTTGCAGAACCTGAAGGTCATCGACAGAAACCGCGATATGGACGGAGACGGAATCAAGGAATCTGACTATATCGAAGGCACAGCTACTTCTGAGTCCTATCTTAAGGGAAATCTCGACAAGGAAGACACAGCACTTGAGGAGGGCAGAACTATTTCCCTTGAGGTATTCGGAAACGATGGCGAGAAATATACCATCAAGTTTAAGTTTACTGATAACGGGGATAGCGACGACAGCACATACAAGGTTTCAATAGACAAGATTATTAACGCAGAAGGCAATACTGTTGCATCAGAAGGATTCCCGGAGCTGACTTTCTACTATGACAAGCACAATGGCCGACTTGACCATATGACTCCTACCGCCCATTATCAGACAAGCCAGTCAGAAGTTGTGGACGAGGAGTCAGTTGTAACAGCAACAAACATCACGCTTACCGGAGATGCGGGCAGTATCGACAGAACTTATGCAATCACCGGAAAAGACGGAAAGACTTACTATCTGGATTATCAGATGAGAGGCGCAATTGCCGACGATTATGATTACACCCTTGATCTGACCAGGATAAGGGATGAAAACGGCAATGTGATCAAAGAGTACGGGACAGAGGAGAATCCGAGAAATTTCGTTACCCTGGATTTCGAAGAGAAAAACGGATCACTGATCACGGTTGACGGAAAGAATACGAAAACTTATACCTTTGATTTTGGGGATGAACTTCCGATCGGACCTGTTTCCTTTGACTTCACCGATTTTGATAAACAGATATACGGCAGCAACAATTTCGTTTATAACTTTGACGGAGCAGCTGCTGTTGTTGGCCCGCTTAATGTAGATTTCTCCAACGTTACAAACTATGCAGGCAAGTTCGGAAGCCACGCATCAACGATCAATGCTTATGCAGGTGACTTCCAGGGCCTTAACAAAGGTTATGCCAACGGTGTACTGACAGGTATCTCGTTTACGGATAACGGATCGATCTATGGTACCTATTCTAATGGTCAGACCATTAAGAAAGGACAGATTGTTGTTGCTGAGTTCTCAAATGCCATGGGCCTTGAGAAGGTAGGAGATAATCTCTACAAGGCATCATTGAATTCAGGAGATCCCATGGTCATGGATATCACAAGAGATGGCGGATATATCACTTCCGGCGTCCTTGAGGGCAGTAACGTGGATCTTGCAAAAGAGTTCACGGATATGATCACAACCCAGAGAGGTTTCCAGGCTAACAGCAAGGTTATAACGACTTCAGACGAGATGTTACAAATTCTTAAGGGTCTGAAGCGCTGATATAAGCGGAAAACGGGATTTTTGGGCATCTCAAAAATAAACAAAAAATGGAAACTAAAGACAAATATTATAGCGTTTGAAACAAAATATCAAAGAGCCGGAGCGACTTCCGGCTCTTTTGTGACGAAACTGTGAAAAAAATGTGTTTTTTGTGTTGTCTTTTTTGGAGACTTATTATATATTAAATTAAGCGAAAAGGAAATGTGATTAAAAGTAGTTGTGTGGGATTGAAATATATTTATTCGCTGAATTTTTATTTGGCAAGTTGGCAAAACCATCGAAAGATGGCGACGCAAAGCTAAAGGGTCTTAGCACATGATGTGAAAGACAGCCAGTTGCTGGTGCTTTCTGAGAGCACCATAACATGGACTGATCTGCTAATCGTGGCAGACGGTCAGTTTTTGTGAGTTACGGTACTTATTGTTCAAGGATGAACGACCGGGCATTATTTTGTTGCCGGCAGTACAGGGAAAGTAATAACAAAATAACACGCGACCCGACTTTAGCGACTTACCTTCTTGCGATTTAACAGATCTTACAGGTATCATGCGCTCAGGTCGGCATGGTACCTTTTTTGCTAAGAATAAAACAATCAGCATTCAGATACAGACTACGAGAGAAAAAATGGCAGAAGTAAAACTAAAAAAGCTCAAGAGGGCAGAGCTCCTGGAGATGATGATAGGCTTCTCCCAGGAAGCTGAGGAAGCCAAAAAGCACGAGGAGGAGCTGAAGAAACAACTCGAGGAAGAGAAAATAGCACTCCAGCAGGAAATGGCCAAGGAAAGAGCCCAGATGCTTAAGAACTTCGAGGAAGAAAAGGCAGAGATGCGCCAAAAGTTCGCTGAACAGAAGGAGCAGATGCAGGAGAAGTTCGACAAGGACATTGAAGGCCTCAAGGCCCGTCACGAGCGGGAGATGAAGGCCAAGGACGAGGAAGTGGACAAAAAGCTTAAAGCCATCGAGAAGTCAGGAACACTGGCGGAGGCTGTTTTAAACATAACAGGCATGATGGAGAAAGCCCAGGAATCCATAGATCTTTACACCAGCAAGATGCAAGAGAGGGCAGATGGAAGAGACAGTCAGGGAAACAGATAAGACGCCGGAGCAGACCGACCGCCCCAGTGTCGAAGCGCTTCAGAAGGAGCTAAAGCGCATAAACAACAGGAAAGAGTACCGCAATGTAATGAGGAACACGCTGTTCGTGGTGATCGTGGTAGCAGCGCTGGCGGTCCTGGTTTCAAGCTTCTTCGTGACAGTCCTCAAGGTGACGGGTGATTCAATGACACCCACCATGAACACCGGAGAGATAGTAATAGCCCGGAATTC
>JAEELH010000234.1 GCA_016288825.1 Lachnospiraceae bacterium
GTCTATAACAGAATCTTTAAACTCAGCGTCCACATCAGTCTCAAGACTCTCCCAGATCGTTACGGGATGCTCCAGCCCGCATTTAGGACACTTTAGGTTAATGGTACTTTGCTTTGACATTAAATCCTCCCTCGTCAATTTTCGGACATTACTGTCCCAGAACTTCCCTTATCTTCTCCCAGTTCATATCCAAGAGCAGGGACTGTATCTTATCCATTTTTGCCTTATCCTCAGCAGGCAGTTTGAACTCCTTAACTGAATCAAGAACCATCTTTACACAGTCATAGTCCATCATCTCCGTAAACTCTGACAAGGCACCATATGCCTCCTCAAGGGTATCCGCAGGAATATCCGGAAGGTCATCGGACTGCACATCAATAGGTGCAAGGATCTCTCTGTATGAGCGATACATCTGCAGCATGTCTGCAGTATTCTCTTTGATATAGTCCAGATCATCGGACTTACCTGCCATCTCCAGAAGCCTGGCCTTTTCGGAAAGTTCGGCAGCTCCTATGATCCTGGCCGAAGACTTTAAGGCATGGACCTTGATGGTATAGTTTCCGTAATCCCCGGTATCGTAATAGTGCTCTATCTCATCAGCCTTTTCGGAGATTGCCCCATAAAAGCCGTTAAGTACGTTCAGATATCCCTCATTGCCTCCGCTGTTCTTAACACCCTCAAGTGGATCTATGCCCTCGCATTCAAAAAGCCACTCCGGAAGTTCTGTTTCCTCCGGCTCCTCATCATCACCAGCAGACCGGATAACCTTTTCCTCCGGAAGATAGCGGAGGATCATATCCTCCAGTTTTTCCGCCTCAATAGGCTTGGTAAGATAATCATCAAAGCCCTCTGCCAGATACTGCTCTCTTGCGCCTGAAATAGCATTGGCAGTAAGGCAGATGGTAGTTGTATCCGAATTCGGACATCTGTCCCTGCTTCTGAGATTATGCAGAGTTTCTATTCCGTCCATCTCCGGCATCATATGATCCAGGAAGATGATATCATATTTTGTCTCGTCTGCAAGTTCAAGGCACTTGAATCCGCTGTCAGCGGTATCAATATCCATTTTGGTACGCTTCAAAAGGCTCTTGAACACATCAAGATTAGTCACGGTATCATCCACCACGAGAACCTTGACTTCCGGAGCGATAAACTTTTCCCTGTACTGCTTGCGCTGGGACATAGCTTCTTTGTAGGAAGCCTCATAATCTCCCAGAGGTTCCCATCTGACAACCCTCTGCCTAAGGTCAAAACTAAACCTGGATCCAGTTCCGTATTTACTCTCTACCTGAAGTTCGGATCCCATCATCTCAAGAAGACGCTTGGTTATGTTCATTCCAAGTCCGGTTCCCTCAATGTTTCGGTTGCGCTCCACCTCTATGCGCTCGAACTCAGAGAAGAGTTTTTCCATGTCCTCGTTTTTGATACCGATACCCGTGTCTTTGACATAGAAACCAAGCATAACGCTATCAGGATCATCCGGGATGGCCTCATAGGAAATGCCAAAGGTCACGCTGCCCTCATCCGTATACTTCACAGCATTGGTAAGGATATTGGTGGCTATCTGCTTGATCCTGACTTCATCGCCGTACAGAAGCTTAGGGATCTTATCATCAAAATCAAGTTTTACATCAAGGCCCTTTTTATCAGCCTTTGTCTGGATCATATTAACGAGATCATTGATAACGGATGAAAGGTCGTACTCAACCGGAACAATCTCAATCTTGCCTGCCTCGATCTTGGAAAAATCAAGGATGTTGTTTATAAGGCCTAGCAAAGTATTGCCGGCGTTCCTGACGCTTTCGGCGTATTCTACGATATTCTCCTCTTTGCTCTCCCGAAGGATCATCTCATTCATTCCCAGGACAGCATTGATGGGAGTCCTGATCTCATGAGACATATTGGCAAGAAAAGCACTCTTGGCCCGTGTAGCTTCCTCGGCAACCGTCTTTTCGATCTCCAGCTCGTGAACCATGGTCTTTTCGTAGTATATACAATTTTCCTTGTGATTGAACCCATTGTGGATGGCAGTAGCCATCTGATGACAACTTTCATAACCGCAGCAGGTACAATCTATATGCCGGGATTCCTCCGTCAGCTTGTTCATGCTGGCAAAGATCTCCTCAAGCTCATTAACATCGGGAATACTATAGCGACACTCCGAAGATCTGTCAGTATATTCCCTCAGATAATCCTCAACCTTAAGATCCTTGAAGAAAAGGTTGAAGTTTTCAAGTCTTTCCTCCGGAGTGTCCGGTCTTGACCAGGCATCTCCGCTTTCGGACTTTTTAGACTTTTCGCGGATATCCAAAAGGGCATAAAGTGCATCATCCGTTCTGGATTTATCGGGATTGACTGCTGTTCCGCAAATACAACCCTTTTCACAGTTAAGTGCATCGATAAACAAAAAAGGAGTCTGTTTTTCCTTGATCCGATCCTCGTTTTGATGCATCCATTCGTAGAGATGGCGCTCCCCCTCTATCTGACGGATGAATACCTGATCCCCCAGGAACCACTTGACGTTTTCCGCAAGTCCACCGGGAGTCGGATAAAAGGAACCCAGTCCGTACTCAACTTCACTATGGAAGGCAGGACCCTTGATATCATGCTCCCTTATATATCTCATGAGATGTTCAAAGGTAACATTGTACTGCACCAGACCCGCATTATGAGGATCGTCTATCTCCAGTTTCTTGGCAATACAGGGACTGATAAAGGCAAACTTGTCAGTAATACCCATTTCCTTTCTGGCATAGATCGCAGAACACATAAGAGGGCTCTGGACCGGAAAGAGCATAGGCAAAAGTTCCGGCAGGTACCTCTCGATATAGGACACTACCGCCGGACAGGGCTGGGATATACCACCCACAAAGTCATACTTTTGGATGTAGTTAAGGTATCCCCAGGTTGTGATATCCGCACCAAAGGAAACACTGATGATCCTTTTAACCCCCAGTGCCTTAAGTCCTCCGAGTACGCTTTCGTACTCATCCGGATAATTGGCCTTGAAGGCAGGCGCTAAAAGAACGGAGATCTCCTCTCCCGCAGCAAGATCCTCAAAGAATCTCTCTGTATCATCAAGAAACTCTCTGGCATTATGAACGCATACGTCAATACAGCTTCCACATGCGACGCACTTGCTGCCGTCCACCTCTATCCTGGCCTTACCGTCTTCCTCCCTGGATATGCAGGCCCCTATGGCACTGCAAACCTTGATACACTTGTTACAGCCTATGCAGTTTTCATTGGTATATACAATGCTTTTTCCCATAGTTTATATCTGTTATTTCCCCGCTTTAGAAGCAAAATAAGTATCCAGCTTTTCCTGAAGGCCCTTTTTGTCTATTGTCTTAAGAAGATAATCAACAGGCCTTAAGGAAACCACCTTTACAATACTGTCCCTGTCATTATTGCCTGTAAGGAACATGACAGGTATATCCGCCGTAGTCGCATTGGATCTGAGCATCTCAAGGACCTGAGGTCCCGGTGTGATAGGCATCTCATAATCCAGAAGGATAAGATCCGCACTATTGGTGGCAAGCCAGGTTATGGCATTGATACCTGAATTAGCCATAGATACACGGTATGTTTCCTTCAGCCAGTCCGATATCATACTCATATACTGAACATCATCATCTACGATAAGAATGCTCTTGCGTTTTTCCTTATTGTTGGACTGGCTAAGATATGCCTCTACACTATCAAGGAGTTTTTCAATGACCAGCGGTCTTTCAAAAAACTTGTAAACATACATCTCCGGAAGCGTACGAAGTACGATCTCATACTCAAGCTTTGCACCGATCACTATTACACGCTTATCAGTGTTATCACAATGATCCTTGAGGAAAACAAGACCGCTTACCATATCCTTAAAATCCTCATCTGTATAAAGGATATAGAGATCAGCCCACTCCATATAGGTGGATAGTTCTGTAACCTTGGCTGTTGAAAAAGTAGGATCGCATCCTATTCCCTTGAGTTTCATCTCCATACCCTTGATCGTAAACGTCTCTGTCTTGGCGATGATAAGTACTCTATTACCCATTATTGTATAACCTCCTTAATCCCGTCCCAATCCATCTGGGCAAGTAATGCATTTATCTTATCGATCTTTTCCTTATCTTCTGGTTTAAGACTGTACTCCTTTACTGAGTCTAAGACCATCTTGACACAGTCATAATCCATGGCTTCGGAGAACTCCGAAATCGCTCCGTAAGCCTCCGCCAAAGTATCCTCCGGAATCTCAGGAAGATCCTCAGCCGGTCCGAACTCGGACTTCATTGCATCTCTAATAGAACGGTAGTCCGCCATCATATCGTCATGGTGAGATTCTATGTATCCAATGTCTGAAGCCTTACCGGCCTTTTCCAGTGCTTCGGCTTTATCACCCAGTTCCAATGCCCCCACAAGGCGTGAGCCGCTCTTTAATGCATGGACCTTGATGGTGTAATTGTTCCAGTCAGTCGCTTCATAAAAGTTCTGGATCTCGCCATATTTGACATCAAAAGAATCATAAAACATCTTAAGGACAGACGTAAGTGCCGCTTCCGATCCGCTGTTTTTAAGCGCCGCAGCCACATCAAGTCCCGGAATGATCTCGTACCACTTTTTCTCGCTCTCGGGCTCCGGTTGATCTTCGGAAGGAACAGTCTCCTCAACATCCGTCTTTACAATAACCGGAACCTCTTCCTGTTCCAAAAGATCCTCCTCATCAATGTCCAATAACTCATCATGGAAAAGCGCGCTAAGATTGTAGTTTTTCTCACTCTCACTAAGATAGAGAAGGCCAAAGGTTCCCGGTCCACAGTTAGAGGTAATACCTGCAGATGCCTTTTGAAAAACGATATGCTTAAACTGTATCCGCTTTTTAACCTCCTCTTCTATCCATAAGAGTTCCTCTTCCGACAATCCGGCATAAGTAACAAAAACAAAATCTTTGTTGATATTCGGAGCCGCGAGAACTTTCTTGATATAATTCTCATAACACTTGCGCTCATTGCCAAAATAGAACCCGCCAACAGCCATCATATTTTTTTTCATTGTAATGACTGGTCTGAGCCACAAAGAATTTAAAAAGTTGTTTGCAAACTTGCTGATATTACCGCGCCTTGCCATAACATCCGTGCTTTTGATAATGAAGCTGCAATTAATGTACTGCTTTGCCAATTCAAGTTCCGCAATGATCCTCTCCACCGGGAGGTTCTGCTGTATCAGTCTTCCGGCGATCATAACCAGAATGCCGGCCGAACTGGACAGATATCCGGAATTGACAACCGATACATTATCAAATGTCTTTGCCAATTCTGTAACAACAGAGTATTCCACGGAAATACCTGACGCAAGAGTAATGTAGATAAGATGATGCGCATGCTCGAGCAGAGTCGAGAATGTCTTTAACAATTGCTCCTGGGTAGGCGGTCCTGATGATACAAGGTATTCTGTACTGTTCATGTACCTAACAAGTTCATCGGAATCGATGTCTACATTATCCCAGAATACTCCCTCTTCGGTAATGACCACAAAAGGTACAGTGGTAATCTCAAGCTCTCGAAGAACTTCCTGAGGAATATCCGTCATGGTACTGCAGCAAAGAGCCACCGGCTTTTTCTTTCTGTAACCACTTGCGGTACTGATACGTGAACCGGTCATCTCACTTCCGGCCTTGCTTATAACCTTTTCCTTGGGAAGATGATTGATCAGCATCTCCTCAAGGGCACGGCCTGATACCGGCTTAACCAGATACCCGTCAAAACCTGTATTATTGTATAATTCGATATTTTCTCCACCTGCATTGGCGGTAAGAACTATGATTGGCGCACTGCGGTTAAGACCTCCGCTCTGCTTTCTGATCTGCTCATAGCACTCAATACCGTCCATCTCAGGCATAAGGTGATCCATAAAGATAACATCATAGCGATACTGAACGGTTTTTACCAAAGCTTCTGCCCCGCTTGTGACCAGATCAATGGTCATATCCGTCCCTTCTATGAGTTTCTTTTCTACCTCAAGGTTCATCTCATTGTCGTCAACAATAAGTATCCTTGCATCCGGTGCATGGAAGCTGTGTTCAAACTTATCCGACTCACCAATGCTTCCTGCATTGGAAATATTGATATCTCCGATCTTTTTATCCGAAGAGATACCCTGCTTTACAGTAACCAGGAAGGTTGATCCCTGAGTGTAAACACTGCTCACACTGATCTCGCCATCCATGAGTTCTACCAGTTGCTTAACTATGGAAAGTCCAAGTCCGGTACCCTCGATGTGACGATTCTTTTCTTCATCGACCCTCTGAAAGGTATCAAAAAGGTGAGGCAGAGCCTCCGGCTTGATACCCATACCTGTATCCTCGACGGTTATCTTGAGAAGTGCATTTTCATTTTCAGCATCCTCGCACTCCATATGGAGACTGATGGATCCCTCCTTGGTGTACTTAACCGCATTGTTAAGGAGGTTGATAAGGATCTGCTTGATCCTCACCTCATCTCCGAAAAGGGTCTCCGGTACACCGGGATCGATATCTACATTGAACTTGAGTCCTTTTTCCTCTGCCTTGAGCCAGATCATATTTACGATCTCGGACAAAAGAGAGGCAACGCTGTAGTTAACCGGAACGATATCCATCTTTCCGGCCTCGATCTTGCTCACATCCAGGATATCGTTGATAAGAGCAAGGAGCATCTTGCCGGCTCCCTGGATATTCCTGGCATCTTTTATGATCTCATCAGATGCATCCTCCTGACGAAGGATGATCTCGTTGAGTCCGAGAACCGTATTGATAGGAGTTCGGATCTCATGACTCATACTGGAGAAGAAACGGTTTTGAGACTTATTGAGTTCCTCTAACTCTTTGGCATTTTCCTGGGACCTCTTAACCTCTTCCCTGAACATCTTGTTGTAAAATACAATGATGATCGTAATGACCATACATGTGATTATGTATTTGGCAAAAGAATAAACTAAGTCCGCTTCCTTTGAGTAATTCGATACAAGCTCCGGTCTGTAATACGCCGCCAGCCAACAACCTGCCAAAACAAACAGGTCAATAATACACATCACTATCCTGAATCTACCTTCCAGGATAAGGACCAGGCATAATGTACCTAAAAACAAGGAAAAAGGCGCACCGCAGTATATTCCTCCCTTTGTAAAAAACATAAGAGGCTGGAACACGAACACCATAAGAAATGCAACGCCTACCTTCGCCTGTTTTATCTTATTGAACTTAACAATACAAGCGAGAAGCACCACTACGAACACAACTATGCCCACAGTAGCAATTATCGAACTTACAGGTTCATGTAAAAACACTCCTACCGCGCCTGCTCCAAGAAGAGCCGCAAAATAAGAAAGTGAAAATACCACAAACATCCTGTCATTCATAGGAACAGAGGAGTCATATAAATAACCTAAAACCCAGTCTTTTAACTTTTTCAAATACTTCATTATTCCGCCCTCCCCTCATAACTGATCATGCTCTCAGGCAGGACACTCTTCATAACTCTCTCAAACTCTCCTATATCAACGGGTTTGGCAATAAATCCGTCAAAGCCCTCCTTAATAAACATCTCTTTTGCACCACTAAGGGCATTGGCTGTAAGGGCAATGAAAACCGGATGTCTAAAACTTCCGTCAGCAATAAACTTGAGATGCTTCATGGCCTCTACACCATCCATCTCGGGCATCATATGATCCATGAAGATCACATCGTAATCGCCGTTTTCGTACTTCTCAATAGACTGCTGACCGCTTTCTGCGGTATCCGTTATCATTCCGTACTCTCGGAACAAGCCTTCAGCTACTACAAGGTTCATGGGCTCATCATCGACGATAAGGGCCCTGACTCCATTAAAGTACGGTTTCGGACTAATATCTGTTGCCGCACCGTCAGTTAGTTTTTCTCCGTTAAGGATCCGTACTACCGGGAAACCGTAAAGAGGCTTGGTCAAAACAATAACGCCGTTTTCCGGAGCCGGAGCATATCCGGGATCCGCATTAACCGTTACGACCGTACCCTCACTTGCAATGTAATTGAGCATTTCCTTTTCAGCCTCATACTCCTCCTGACCGGTGAAGATATGGGTAACATTAAGATCTGCTCTCAAATGATCCAATTCCTTTTTATCACTTGCGGAATAAAGACGCACTTTAAGACCCCTGGCAAGATTGACTGCCATGGCTTTATAAAACTCCCTGATCCTGGGTATCTTATATTTTTCCTCTCTGAGATAAAAGACAATATCCCCAAAGGAATCCTTGTCAACTGCCAAGCACGGTGAAGGATCCACTATCTTCTGGGGAATGGAAAGATGCACTGTTGTGCCCTTTTTTCTCTCACTCTCGATCTTAACAAATCCACCCATCTGATGTACGAATCCGTACACAATGGGAAGACCGATACCTATACCTCCCGTACTTCGATTTCTCTTTTTGTTAGCCTGATACATTCCCTTGGTGACCCTGGACATATCTGCACGGGTCATACCTATTCCGGTATCAGTGATCTCTACGATTAAATTAACACCATACTCCTGGGTAACTGCGGAAAGCTTTATGTATATCCCGCCATGTCTCGTAAACTTAACGGCATTTTCAAGAAGGTGCCTGAAAAGTTTATGGAGTTTGCGGATATCACCCTTGAGCATAGCCGGGGTCTTGGGATCAAGATCCACGATCAGTTCCAGATCCCTACTCCTGTCAATGGCATTGAAATTGGCAACCACATCATTGACAAGAGAGATGCACATATAGTTTTCTTCGTCCATCACCAGCTCTCCGCGCTTGAGCTCGGTATAGTCCTGAATATCCTCTATCTGATGGGACAGGCGCATACATGCGCTCTTGACTGCAGTAAGCTGATCACTCTCCCCATCCTTTTGAAGTATAGCTGTCATTCCGCTGATAACATTGACCGGAGTACGAAGTTCGTGTGAGATATTGGAAAGGAAATCCTCTATGTCTTGATCGTTAGCCTTGACAGATCCCCTCCACTTTTCGAGTTTGACTCTCTCCGAGATCCTTCCGGCAATATTAAACCTGGTAAGCATATAAAAGGCAAAGACAGTTCCGATATGAAAGATGAACTTCATAACCGTAAACCCGTCAAGCACCAGATCTCCTATAATATGGTGTAAAACAAACTGGATCACCATAACAACAGAATACTCGGCAAGGACGATATTCATCATGGCGGCACTGTCCATCATGGAATATGTCGCCATAAAGAGAATAAATGCCACCGACACCTCAAAAAGACTGGTGTCATGTATTCCATGATAAAAGCAAAGAAACGCCGAAAAAGAAAAATACAGATAACACCTGGAGTGCTTGTCCATGGATAGTGTAAGATGGATACCCCATAAGATTATGGCAACAACCGCAATGACCGGCGGCATCCAAAACTCCCACCCTCCGAAAAAGTTCTGCAAGAAGCAGGCGATCCCCGCCAGGGTTGTTATGACTAACATAAGACGTTCTTTTCTGCTATCTTCCACTTAACTTTCCTCCGTGTACTACATCGGGCACCAATCTCCGGCATTCTCATCAAAATAGTAATAGCTGTTATCGTACTCGTCATAATAACAGGTCATATCGGATTCCTCATCATACAGATAAAGGTATCCGTCCTCATACATATACCAGACCTGCTCCTCGTAGTCGTAGATCCAGCCATCCTGAGCATACTCGTCCTCGTATCCGTAATAATCTCCCGAATCATAGTCGTAGCCATACTGGCATGAGCCACTGCTCAGATTGCATCCGTAGTCATCTTCATAGTCACCCCAGCCGCCCCAGCTGTTCTCAAAATCACCGTAATCATAGTAATCACTGTAGCCGTCTGATGAAACAAACTCACCCAGCCAGTCAACATACTCATCGTCAAGTCCGATATCCTTGTAAACATCGGAAAGCTGGTCGTAAAACTCGGAGTCACCATAGGGAAGGGAAACTGACAGTCCCGTCAGCTCATTTTTATCCGAGGTATGACCGTAATAAGCAACTGCCGCTTTAAGTGCAGAGGTCAGGCTTTTGGCCTCATCGCTCTCACTGTCTATGCTCTCAATTAGCGCAAGGATATCACTTATATAATAATCGGAGAGTGTAACATCGCTCTCATCATCTTCCCAAAGACCCCAGAACCAGTCACTGCGTCCTCTGGCCTTATGCTTTTTGCTATAGTTTTTATTGAGGAGCGCCGATTCATTTTTATAGGCATATTCCTTCCAGGCTTTAAAGAGATTTTTGGAAGTAGACTCGTTAAACAAGCTGATACATGCGGAATCTCCGCCCTCTTTGTTTTCATTGTCCTTGATGATATCGTCAACAATATATTTGCCAAGGAGAGGAGTTGACAAACCCGGATCCTTCTCCAGTTTTTTCATCCACCTCTTGTAGCTCCAGCCCAGTCCGGATTCAAAATCCTCGGAAAGAAGGGAATATCTGCAGTAAGGGGCAAGGGCGTAACAGGTCTCCATACTTGCCATGATGCAGCAGTCCATGCCTATGATGTCAAAATGGATATCGCTGTGCTTTTTAAATGCATCTGCCATCTCGGCTATGGTAAGGCTGGCTCCTTCGTCCTGCCACTCATCATATCCGAAACCGTACACAGGTCCGCCGCCATGATCCCAGAAAACAAACAAGTATCTCTCAGCCGGATAATTCTTCTTGCAAAAACCTATAAATTCTGACAGAGTACCCTTTTTTGTGCAATCCAGCTGCCCCAGGTTATCTCTGACCAGTTTTAGCTTTTTGTTCTTGATACACCAGGTCTGGGCGGTTTTGGATGATATGCCGAATTTGCTTTTCCACTTTTTGGTACCCATGGTCTGGACCACCACATTGACATTGTCACCGATACCCGAAGATACCATCTCTGACAGATCCTCTGTAGCCTCACCGTATTGAGATTCCAGATCCGATCCGTTCATATAGACCATAATGGTCGCAGACTTTGCATCCGTACCCACAGATACATTGGTAGCCTTGGGTCCCGGAGAATCCGGACCGCTGCCTGCATCCTCAACACTTGCCTCATCTCTTTGCTTTACGGTATCAGCGCTCTCCTCATCATCCGGAAGGAACATGATCACAAGAAAGATCAACCCAAGTACGGCAAGTATGCCTAAAACCAGTTTTCCAAATGACCCCTTTTTCTTTTTCTCTTCCAATTCAGATCAGTCCTCCTGAGAATCAACTACATTGTCGCAAATGATCGCAAGAGCAACAACCATATCCTGCATGCTCTCATCCAGTATAGCGATACGGTAGCAGTCAGACCATACCGTACGATCCGTATCTACATGTCCGATGGTCCTGCCACCTACCTTAATATCAAAATCACATCCGAACAGATCTCCGTCGATCTTGAGTTCCTTCCCATTAACTGTCCCCTGAAGCTCGGGATTGGTAAGCTTAAGCTTTTTTTTGATCCTGGCGATCTCTTCCTTATTTTTCTCGATGGTATACTCAGGCATGATAGCTATAAGCTTTTTTTTGAGTTTAAGTACCTCAGTGCCGTTTTTCTGAATAGAAAAGTTGAGGCGGGCAAGGTCTCCCTCAATATGATATACAGTATTCTCATCCATGTCAAAGATATCAAACTTGGGTTTGAGAGAGATGGCCTTCTGCTTCATATAAAGCGAGATCGCCTCACCTGTGGAAGTGATAACAGAAGTTGTGGCTGAAGACTCTGTAACTGTCTCCCCATTCTCAAGTTTTTTGATCACTTCCAAAAGTTCATCTACTGCCCTGTCCGCTGAAGATGTTCCGGCATCCTTGTGTCCCAGCAACATATCAACTCCCATATTAAGAGCTGTATCTGTACTACTCACACCGTCTGTACCTATCTTGCCCATGATGATCTTTTTCTTATGTACACGAACAAATATATCAAACTGGTCTGAAACACTTTTATACAAAACGGACTGTGTTCCGTAGATATCTCCCATTATGGGTGTGCCAAAACTGACTTTTATATCCGAAAGCATTTCAAGGAGATCTTCGTTAGAAAACCCCCGCTTGTTTTCAACACTTGCAAATCCACTGTTGCCACCGGTCGACATGTCAAATAGTCCCATTTTTATCCTCCTTGGTAAAATAACTTATAGCGCCCTCCGGACAGACCCTCCGGCACTCTCCGCAATGAATACACTCATGGTCTCCCACCCTTTTTGTATCCATACCGCACATCCTGATGCAGGCATTACATCCGGTACACTTTTTCTCATCAACACGGATCCCAAAGAAAGCAACCGGATTGAAAAAAGAATATATGGCACCTAGAGGGCAAAGAAATCTGCAAAAAGCCCTGTAGCAAACCATGCATGCCAGGATGCAGACTGCCATGACGAAGACCTTCCACGAAAAAAGCCACCCTATCCGTGACTGAAGTTGCTCATTCATAAGCACCAGGGGCAGCCCTGCCTCCAGTGTTCCCGCCGGACATATATACTTGCAAAACCCGGGGGCAAGCCTGATCACGGGAATAGCAACAACAAAAACAATAAGGATGACGTATTTAAGAAATGACAGAGCCCGAGTAACCGGACTTTTTTTGATCTTGGGAAGAGGTATCTTATGAAGAAGCTCCTGGATAAGACCGAAAGGACATAAAAATCCGCAGATCATGCGTCCAAAAAGAATACCGAACAAAAGCAAGGTCCCAAGCATATAGAGTGGCAGCTTGTATGCCGTCTTTGCCAATGCTCCCTGCAGACTTCCCAGAGGGCAGGCAAAAGCAGCCCCCGGACAGGAATAACAATTAAGTCCCGGCACACATATACCCTTGGAATCTCCCTTGTAGATCCTGCCCCGGACAAAACCTGTAATATGGCAGTTGTATAATACGGCTGTTATAAGCTGGGTATATCTCCGGCCAAACTTTACCATATGCTCACGAAGATCACCCATCACCCAATACCTATGCATTCCAAGCAGATCATCACAGCTTTGGTCATAACTTCCCTAAATCCATTATCTATAAAACCTGCGGCAATAAGAACTACCGACACCGCCAAAAGTGCCCACTGTATGATCCTCTTATTCTTTGCCATACGCTTCACCCACTACTCTGTATAGCTATCAAGCCTTTCTTTAGTTTCGCTGAAACCGGCTCCTTCCAACATCTCGCCTACAAGATGACCCTCGCTGTCAACAAAGAAAGTGGATGGAACATACTGTAAGTCCGATATCAGACTATATACATCATCGCTCACCCTAAGATTGGTGAACTTGGCTCCGGCATCCGACAGGATGTCTTTTGCATCCGATACATTGCTATCTAAGCCATCATAAACATCAACTATTATGGCCACCATATTGATATTATCGGGAAGCTTTTTGTAAAGATCAGCATAATCCCCCATCTCTGCTATACAGGGCCCGCAATAGGTACCCCACACATGAACAATGGTCAGGTCATAGTCAGCAAAGATCTTCTGAGATACCTTTTTGTTGTCAAGTGTCACCGTCTTAAATTTGATCTTGTCCTTAGAGAGTTCGGATGAAGGAATGTTGACTTCTACCTTATTTCCGTCGTCCTCAGACTCCTCCTGATCAGCAGTATCCTCATCATCTGCCTCCGCAGTATCCTCATCCTCGTTATAAGACTCTGCTTCCTCCTGCACGACAGCCGCCTCACCTGCATCGGAAGTATCCGAAGAGTCATCATCCGGAAGGATCATTATGATTATAAATAACACTCCCAACGTAGCAAGAACGATCAGAGCCGTCTTTTTGATCTTTTCTCCCATCCTTATCTCCTTGAACCTGATCTAGTGCATCGTCGATTGAAAGCAACGCAGTAACAGGGAATTCTGGCAAGCAGAATGTGCATTTAATTGGTGCATGGTGTACTAGTAAGGATCATAACAAATAAACCTCCATATTGGCATCGGAACTTTCGGAACCGGGCGCCGGAGTCGGAGTCGGATCCTCAACAACAACTGTCGAAGGCTCTACCACTTCACCCTGACCACCAGCCAGCTTTTCATACGCCAGCTGATAAGCTATCAGCCTGGGCAGATACTCGGGAGGCGTCCTTCGGCCTGCCTCCCAATCCTCAAGAGTCCTCACGGGGATGCCTGTATGATCCGAAAACTGTCTTCTGTTTTCCCCTACGCTCTCTCTCAGTCTCGTTATTTCCTTTGCTATGTTCATAGATATACCTCCTCGCATTGTGAAGTATTATACCACTGTCATATACATTGCGCAATGCGTGGCCTATCGCATCCTAGTTCTCTGCATATACATCAAAGCCTGAAACATAGATCATAGTCACCTGCCCCTTACTGTTGAGACAAAGACCTATGCTATCGCCACCGCCGCCATTCTTAAAGTGAGACTTGACCCAGGATTTAGTTTGCTTCTTTTCTGTGATCTTGCTATTGGAGTAGAAATCCGTTCCCTGGATAATCTTGCAGCCTTTGGCAAGTTTGTAAGTGTACTTTTTCTTGCCAAGAGTTGCGTGCTTGGTAAAGACGTAGTTCCTGGCTTTTGACTTCTTAAAAAGATAGCCGTCCGAACCTTTCTTCAAGGTTACTTTTCCGTTTTTAAAGGTAACCGTAACCTTGCTTCCCATGTTGGTAACGAAAGCTTTGCTCTTTTTAATACTCTTATAATACTTGCCGTTTTTGCTGACCTTGCTACTTGAGGAACTGTCGGTTGTAGGTGTTGTATCTGTAGTGTCATCCTCGACCTCGGTATTAGTGGGCGTGCTGTCCACACTTCCGATCTTTTTGAAAAGGATCTGATAACCTATCTGATCACCTTTGGGATCGCCCCAGTGGTTTACAACAACATAATAGGTATGGTTGTGCTCCAATGTATAGGTAAGGTCAAGATCGCTTACCTTGGTGCTTGTTACCTGCGATGTTGGATATATCTGATTGCCAAGGAGTGGATCCTTGTAAATCTGAAATAAGACATTGGCATCACAATCAAAGGTAAGGGAATAGTCATTGTTTCCCGTATCAAGGTAAAAAACATCCATGTCTTTGTTGCTGTCTATGGAACCGTATGTGGTCTTGTCCGGTTCGATTGGCGAAGCAAGCTCGGATTTGTCGGCTTCTTCGTCCATTACATACTTGACGGTAATGGTCCCGGAGTAGTCTTTTTCGGTACTCCTTTTCAGGGCAATGTAGTAAGTGGTCTCCGGTGATAAGGAGTGACCGAGACCCAGTACAGAACCCAACTCGCCGTTTTTTTTATTGGCATCAAATTCCCCGTAGACATAAGAAAGATCTTCTCTATTTGGAGTATTGTATAATTCCCACTTCACTTCATCTTCAGCGTTTCCGCTCCAGATCACATTATAGTATGCTTTTACCGCAGAAGTCTTAAAGGAATAAATAGCATATGAACCGTAGGATTCACTTTTAGTAACAGTAACGGGTGTAGCCTTTAGAAGCTCCAGATCCCCGCCTGCTATATCACCATCTTTTACGGTGATATCAGCTGCCTTCACCTGGGCGGTACCCATAAAAGAACTGCAAAGTGAAAAAGATAAAGCCAATGATAAAATGATTGATATGATACCCCTTTTCATATTGTCCCTCCTGATCGTGCTGTTTGCGGTCGTATCGACCATATAGATCGGAATATTATATCATATATATCGAAAACAAAAAAGGCACCCGTGGGCGCCTCTTTTGTTCATCCGTCATATCCGACTCGGGAAGGAATACCTTATTGTCCTCCTCAATATAAGCAAGTTCCTCCGGATCCACATACTTAATCTGAGCTGCCTTTTTTCAGCTTACGGCCCCACAATCCCAGCATGATAAGAAGAAGCGTACCCCTGCAGCAAAGCTCGGTGCACATGGCTATCCATACACCCGGAAGTCCTATCCTCGTGGAAAGGAAAATAGCCAGCGGTATCCTTATAAGCCACATGGATATAAGATTGGTCACACTGGGTCTAAGTGAATCTCCCGATCCTCTGAACACACCGGCAATAACAAGGGCAGCTCCGAAAAGCGGCTCTGCAAATGCCTCTATCCGAAGTACGGTCGTACCCATGGCGATTATGTCCGGATCCGGACTTAGTATTGACATGAGTTGTGGTGAGAAAGCATATAAAAGAACACCCGCCAATCCCATGAGTATCATTCCAAGGAAAGTTACCAGCCATCCGAATCTGGCCGCCAGCCTCTGACGACCTGCTCCTATACTTTGTCCAATAAGGGTCGTGCCTGCATATGCTATACCGAATCCGGGCATATAACAAAAGCTTTCAGCAGTTATGGCAAAGGAATTTGCCGCAATGGATATGGCTCCGAGTGGTGCAACTATCCTTGTGATAACAACCTGAGCGGAACCCATGATAAACTGTTCCAGCGCAACCGGCGCTGCCAGGGTGATGGCCTTCTTAAAATCCGCACCAAATAGATCCGGAGTTCCGGCCCCCTCTATATCATCCCGCCTGATATGCAGCATTGGACTCTTTATAAGAAGAAAATACAACATCAGAAGAGATCCAAAGACCTCTGAAAGGACCGTCCCCATGGATGCTCCCATAACATCCAGTCCTGCTCCCGGCATTGTTAGTCTGATTTCGGATAAGGATACTTCTCTTGTCGGGAATATCAAAAAGTAGTTAAAGATCACATCCAGCACACACATCAGAATGTTGATAAAACTGGCGGTCTTCATTGCTCCGCTGCTTTGAAGCATACCTCCGGCACCGTAGCTAAGGACCAGAAAGGGAAGTCCAAGGGCATAGACCCTGATATATCTTGTACTGTCAACCGCGATCTGTCCCTGTCCTCCCAGCCATATAGGAAGGTGACGAACAACAAGTAGTCCCACCAACAAAAGGATCGCTGAAAACATGAGCTCAATAACAAGACCATGCCTCACGATCTGCCTGGCCTTTTTCTCCTCTCCCGCTCCGATCCTGTGAGCAACCTGAACATAATAACCCATGGAAAGAGCTGAGTATAATCCTCCCACAAGCCAGGTGGTACTGGACATAAGGCCGATGGATGCCGCCTTCTGGGCGCCAAGTCTTCCGACCATTGCTGCATCTATATACTGCATCACAACTGAAGTCAGTTGTGCGATTATCGCCGGAAAGGCAAGTGATATTACTAAATGAAGCTGCTTTCGGAATGAAAGCGGCTTGCCGTTTCGAAGATCTTCAAGTAAAGCGTTTTCTTTCAAGTTGGGTGCCTTCTTCTATGACTATACTATCATTTCCATACATACGGCGTCACCTGCTATTTGGCCCCGTCCGTTCATTATTAGCATATCATACTTTACGATCATGCAAAAAACACAAAATGGTATTCTCCCGGAACAGGATCGTCAGCTTTGGGGAATCCGCGGTCTATAAGAAAGTCCGCAAGAGCTTCCGCTTCGCCTGTACCGTCCTCGGCAAAGTCCATGGTATACACTATCCCCGGCTCTTCATCCTCGATAACATCAAAAAGTCTGTCCAAAAGCTCCGTTGCAAC
>JAEELH010000021.1 GCA_016288825.1 Lachnospiraceae bacterium
CGAAAGGAATTCGAGCGTCGCCAGCGCAAGGCAAAATCCGACAGGTATTGGGATGCTATGTGCATGGAAGAGGATTTCTTTGACGACTGATGGATATATATGCCTCTATAAGGCCGTATGAGGCCCTGTAAGGGCATTTGAGGCAATCAACCGCCTCTTGATTGGGCAAATGGCTCAAAAGGGCTTAGAGGGGCTCTATGGGGTATACAAGGATTGTTCTATTCGTTCCAATACTCTTCAGATTCGGGATCAGATGATTCTATGCCAAACATCCTGAAGAGTATATCTGTCCTTGTATCAAAAAGACGGACAATTTCAATGATATCTCCATTGATGCGGTAGAAGACAATATTCATTCCCAGGATCAAAAACTGCATATCTGTGTCAATCTCAAATCGATCAGCGGCAGATAAGCCTTTTTCAGGGTTGTTTTTCAAGTCAGAGCAGGCAGTGAGAATTTCTTTTCCGATCGTATCAGCAGATGGAAAGCCTTCATTTTTCAGCCGAGTTTTTAGTTTGCGAAGATCCCTGCGAAACTCCGGTGTATATTGTACTATCATTTCTCGTCACCAAATTCTTTCCACATTTCTTCCTCAGAAATCCATCCTTCTTCAGCTGCAGAATCCAAGCCTTTTTGGAGTTCGATCATAAGCAGGGCTTTTGCCTGTTCTTTGATCGCGGATTTTGTATCTGTTGTGGCAAGCAAAGGAAGGCCCTGTACATTAAGGGTCTGTTGAATGAAGATATTGAATGCATCTGTCATAGTCATTCCGACTTTTGCATATATATCCTCCACATTTTTTTTGATTTCAGGATTGATACGCATCTGAAATGTGGCTGTTTTAGGGGCTGTTGCTACGGATAAGAATTCGCTCATAATTTGTTTCCTCCTTTTTGATATAATAAAACCAATACCTCCAAATGTCAATACATTGTCATTACATTAACGACCGTTTATTAGTTGGAAAACAAAGTATATCATGACCACATACTGCGCTAAAACTTGATAAAAAAGTGAGTTATAGCGTACTATAATTCGCAGCTGATTATATTGGGAGATACGAAAGAGAAGAAAAATGGAATAATCAAAGTTTTTAATAGTCTTTGGTGGCGTGGTCGTTTTTGACCACGTCATTTTTGTTTGTGACAGGATGTCAAGGGTGAAGTAATGTGTCAACCGGGGGTGTTAGGGGGCGCAGCCCCTTATGGTAGATCCGCTTCGGATCTATGGGCGAAAGGGAAGCCCCGGAAGGGGGTGCACACTTTTGCGTATCCTGTTACTTTTTTTGTCTCATTTTGAGACTGGCCTAATTTTTAGTCTCATTTTGAGACTTACATACAGGGGTTATGTAGTTTTTGGCCTCATTTTGAGACCTTACATATAGGGGTTATGTATTTTCTTAGTCTCATTTTGAGACTTTACATATAGGGGTTATGTAGGATTTAGTCTCATTTTGAGACTTACATATAGGGGTTATGTAAAATTCAAAAATACCATACATTGAGTATAGATTTTAAACCTGCTTCGGCAGGTTTTTTCATTTTTTTCAAGAAATCTGATGAATATATAGAGGCAAAAAAGAAAGGAGGATTTGCTTATGGCAATCACAAATCAAGACATTATCAGGATCATGATACTAAGGGAGCTATGCGAGGGGGATATGGAGACAAAGGAGATCATATCCAGTCTCGCAAGCAAACAGGTCATGGCGGATAACAAGAATCTCTACAACCTTATAACGAGATTGGTGCAGGCGGGTCACATTTCAAAAGACGAGGACAGTGGTCTTATAAGCATCAATGAAACGGGAAGGGAGATTGTGGAGGAGTATCGCATGTCATTTGAGGCCTTTGCAGAAAATGAGAAGGTGGAAGGATCAGATGATTGTGATACAAAGCCGCAGCAGAAAGCGGCAGAGCCCGGAGAAAAACCCAGGGTGGAAATGGAGGAGCTAACGAAGCTTTGGGATGAGATAAGATCGAAGCTTTTCTACGACGGGAGCATGATCCGCATTAAGAAAAAAGACAACAGTGTGGCAGCGGAAAGCCCGGGGGCTATGTACATCCCTTACGAAGGCGTTCCCGTAGCGAGCCAAAAGGGCATGTTTGCCGAGAAGGATCCTTACGAGAGCAGAAGGAAGAGGGCTTCCTACATGAGAGGAGCCGCAGGCATACTTGAAAAGCTGATGGGTGAAAACAAAAAGGAGGACAGCGAGCTTGATAGGCATAGAAGGGTACTTGAAAACATCATATCTGACGAGACCACTACAGCTGAGATGAAGATAGCAAAGTATGCAGTTCTATGCGGATATAACCAGAACACCGCGCATCTTTTGTTTGAGGCACTGCAGGTGGGGATAGATCCTGAGATGATCATAATGTTTCTTGAAGAAGACGGAGATCTCTTTGATGTAAAGGTATTTGAGTCCTTTATCTCCACGGCAGGCCTTGCAAGCCGCTTTGAAACAAAGATCGATTTTATCAAGGAACTTCTGGGTGGCTATTACAAGGTCGTCATTGATGAGGACGGGACAGAGAGGGAATACGAACTGGTTTCAAAGGGACTTATAGATGAGCTAAAAGAATTGTTTTTGGAAATTGATAAGCAGATCAGAAAGGATGTGGATTATGAGGATAACGATAACATTGCCGGATGAGATGGTGGAAGAACTGGATCGAAAAAGTGCGGAGTTTGGGTGGACCAGGAGCCAATACATAAAGACAGCTTTGCTTGATGAGGTACCAAGGTTTATCGCAGACAGAGAGCTTATTGCGGCAGTAAGCTCTCTGGATGCATCCCTTAGGGCTTTTATCGTATCCGGTAAGGGGATTACAGAGGTGGAGAAGTTGGAACTATTTACCAAATTGGACAAGCTCAAATTGTGAAAAAGGTTCAAAGGTTTCATTTTTTTCAAAGAATCTGATGAATATATATAGCAACTATTTGGATGCCACTCGAAAAGGAGGAACCGGCAGATGAGTACGAATGAGGAGAGGTCAAGGGAAAGGATGGAAAAATGGGAAGGATAAAACAAGTTTTGTCTACGGTAACAGCAGCTGCTGTTATCGTGGCAGGAAGTAGTGCATTTGGTATTTACCCCAGCGCAAGGGTTGTAGAAGCAGGCAGTTCGAATATATTCACAAGTGCTAACCTGGTTTCCGTAGCTTATGGGGACAAGACCTTTTTGGGACTGCCTGAAAGCGAGCTGGAACAGTCGGCATCATATTATAACGAGGCTGCAGGCTTTACGGTTACGGCGGGAGATTGCCTTAAAGTGGGTAAGACAACAACGCTGGCGGATGCATCGACTAGTATCAGTTATACCCTTGCGGAGGTTGATGGTGCAGGCCAGATCAACGTAAATATTTTTGCAACGGGAGCATTTTCCGGGTCAAGTAAGAATAGTTCCATAACTTTTAACTTTGTGGGTCAGGGCGGCAATGTCATTGCCAATACGGAAGATGTTGTGGACATTATTATCGCAAACCGGTATACGCTGACAGTAAAAGACATATATAAGGATCATGCCGGAAGCACAACATTAAATACTGTGGTAAGGACTACTGACGTAAAGGCGCCGGATGCGGCATACAGTTACAGCTCGCTAAGTCCGGAAGGTTATACACTTACCGGTGATGCAACAAAGGCAGGATCAGCCATAGGGAATGCTGATATTGAGTTTGTGTATCTTAGGAATGAGTATACGGCTAATTTTAAAGACTATGACGGCACCATATTAAAAACACAAGCCGTTGAACATGGACTTACAGCAACACCGCCGGCGGATCCTACGCGTTCGGGATATACCTTTACAGGCTGGAGCGCCAATCCCTCTACACCGGTAACCGGAAATGTGGATTATGTTGCGACATACACAGTTAACGGAGGCGGTTCCTCTGGTGGAGGTGGCACCGGTGGCGGAGGCTCCCAAGGCGGAGGCGGTGGCTCCTCATCAGGTGGAGGAGGTTCATCTTCCGGAGGCAGCGGAACTTCGGCAGTGGGGTCATCTTCAGGCGGCGGCACATCAAACGGCGGAAACTCATCCGGGAGCGGAACTACCTCAGGGGGAGGTGCCGGTGATAGCGCAGATGGCAGTACCGTCAGCCAAGAGAATCCGGGAAGTACCCAGACTGCAAGTGGGAATGCAGTATCAGGAACACCTGATGAAAACGGTGCTTACCATGATGATAAAGGAAATGTTATCTCAAACGGAGTTGTTACTGATACTCAGACAGGAGAGATCTATGTAACTGACAGCGCAGGAAAGCCTGTTACCACAAGTGACGGAAACGGCCAGGTCATCACAACCTCTGATGGAACAAAGGTCGTAGTTACGGGAGACGGCCATATGGCAAGGAGCGAGATCATTATCATCACTGTTCCCGGCGGAGCAGGGGGCGCAGCAGATGGTCAGGGCAGCGGCGATGCGGCTCAAAGAGCGGTACTCTCCGATGAAAGCGGAATGCAGGTAGTGCCGGAAGCATATGAGATGCCCACAGGAGATACAGCTGCAGGAGCCATATATGAGGTTACGATAGACGGCAAGGTAGTTAAGGTCTTTGTGGGAGCAGACGGATTTGTTCTTGCAGATACCGGTTTTATCTATCAGGGCAAGACCTATGTTGCGGATAAGAACGGTGTTATCTCCAAGGTAGATAAGATAAAAGGCGTTAAGGTAAAGAACTTAAGGGGCAAGAAGGTAAAGATCACCTTTAAGAAGAAAAAGATCGCGGTCAAGTATCAGATCGAAAGCTCCTATAACAAGGACTTTAGCGGTAAGAAATCAAAGCTTACCACGAAAAAGAGGTCTATCATCGCCGGGGCCACTCCGGGAAAGATCCTTTATGTCAGGGTCAGGTACTATGCGAAGGCCGGTGGAAAGAAGTACTACTCCAAGTGGGTGGTAAAGAAGATAAAAGTTGATAAGAAGTAGAATTTAGGGTTTTACTCCCTGCTCCTCGGCAGGTTCGAGGAGCAGGGAAAAACCCGGCAGGTATGAAAGGAGATCCGTTATGGAGATAAACAGGGATCGGTATGAAGTAGATAAGGAGGAGGCTCCTTCGAAGGAAGCATTTGAAAAGAGGATGGCGGCTTATGCAGGGTATATGCAAAAGAATGCGGACCGTATTTACAGGACTAAGGCTGGGGAGGCGAAGGATGAGTGAAGGAAGGAAAAGGTTTGAAGAGGTAAAGGACATGGTTGGAGCAAGGCTTATAAACAGGGAGGGAAACAGAGAGTATCTTTCCGATAAGCCCTTTACATCCTTTGAGGATCTGGCCATCGTCTATGATGTGAACCTTGGGAGCAGAGAAAACCCCATGATCATAATAATAAACGATGCGGCAAAGGAGTCCTTTGACGTATCCCTTGAGGAACTTCACAAACTTGCCATGAATAACCTCGCAAAGGAAGATTTAGAGTTTTTATCCATGAAGGACATGATCATGAAAAGCATGAGACTTGATCCGGATGATCCCGAGCTTCATATCCTCTTTCCGGAAACGGAGCATCCCATGTATGTGCTATCAAGAGAGAGCCTGGCATACGGTGCTGCTGCCATCCTTGATAAGGGAACTATGGAGATGATAGCGGAAAAACTTGGGGGAGACTATATCATCCTGCCATCCAGCATACATGAGGCTATCGTTGTTCCGAAAACCGAAGACATGGACATATCCCTCCTTCATCAGATGGTCCGGGATGTAAACGAAAGCCATGTGGCAAAGGAAGAACAGCTTTCGGATCATGTGTACATCTACGATGCATCGGAAAAGAAGGTCATATCCGTAGAAGAGAAAAAAGAGAAGGTGGATCTTCCGGATGAGATAGCTGTTCCCCTGGAAAACAGGGACTTTTCAATCGACTCGTCATATCTTCTGGAGGGAGATCGCTATGAGGCGGATATCTCCTTTGGGAAGCAGTCTATGCGGGTACGCTATGACGGCTCTGCGGAGGATTTCCTCAGAAGTTTTGAAGAGACCATATCCTACGAGCTTGACAGGAACGAGTACTTTCTTGGGGCAGCAGAGGCCATAAAAGAAAGCTTAGCGGATAAGACGGAGGCAATCATGTCAAAGTCGAGGTAAGTGCATGGGCATCGTTTGCAAGATCTGGAATGTGGGAAGCGAAGGCAGAGACCGCTCAAAGCAGATAAGCGACTCAGTGGCTTATATAACAAACGAAGAAAAAACTTCTCCAAAGATTCTTCTATCGGACGAGGAGATCGCAAGGAAAAATACGGGAGTGCTTATAAACTACGCAGCAAGGGATGTAAAGACCCTTGAGGGCATTCTCACACTTGGAATAAATGTGGGCTCAGTTGAAACAGCTTGCGAAGAGATGATGGAGACAAAGAAGCACTTTAAGAAGCTTTCAGGACGACTTGCCCTTCATGGAACTATCTCCCTTCCGGAGGAAGAAAGCGACCACGATAATGCAGGAGCCTTGCTTCTTCTTGCAAGGGAGGCAATAGAGGAACTATTCCCAGGGCATCAGGCGGTGGTGGCGGTGCATCTTGATACGGATGATCTTCATGCACACTTTGTGGTGAACTCCGTGGGGCTTGACGGAAGAAAGATCCATCAGCCCAGGGGCTTTGTCAAAAACCGCCTTCAGCCCTGCGTTAATAGACTTGCCGAAAAGTACGGATTTAAGAGACAGGAAAAGTGGGATAAGCATCACGGCTCCATAAAGGATGAACTTTCCTTTGGAGAGAGAAAGGCAAAGCTTCGGGAGGATATAGATCTTGCTATTGAGCAATGCAGCGACTTTTCCAGCTTTATCACAGGCCTTGAGAAGATGGGCTATAGGTGCCGTTTGGGGGAGGTACTGTCCCTATTTTGCGAGGGCATGGCATATCCCATGCGCACCACCAGGCTTGGAAAGGCCTACAGCGTAGAGGGCATAGCCAGGATGATAGAGGCAAAGTATGAGGTGCTTCAGGTACATGAGGTTTCAGATCTTGCCACGCGGCATGAGGGGATGCAGGTCATACCCTATGTGATCCGTCCCATGAAAAAGTATAAGGAGATGGACAAGGAAGAAAAAGCAAGGGCAGTATCCCTCCTAAAACGGGGAAAGAACCCCTGGAGAGATTACTACGAAGGCTCCTGGGCAGTAAAGAGGGTACAGGATAAGTTGGCAAGAGATAAGTATGCTGCGGATATCATGGGGCTTTACGGAATAGCGCCGGAAGCTGCCATGGAGGAGATCTATAAAAGAAGAGCCCTTCTTAGGGCAGAAAAAAAGCAGATAAGAGAAGATATGGCAGCCCACCTTCCCATGAGTGACCTGTATCTTAAGGCAAAAAAGCTTGAAAAGCAGGCCTGGCTTTATGAGGAGACAAAGAAGAAGGAGTACGAGGAAGCATACAG
>JAEELH010000022.1 GCA_016288825.1 Lachnospiraceae bacterium
CGAGCGGCTTTCTCGGGTCAAGATCGTCTGGCGTTTTGCCGTTCTCTGCCTGTGTCTTGCGAGAGTAGAACTGCCATCCCGCAAAATCTATATGGCTCATCAGATCTTCTTCCCAGGAATCCTCGACAGCGGGCTTGAACGTAAGGACCAGTACACGGTGCAGCCGCATCCGCTTAGCAAGCTGATATGCAGCGAATGTCTTACCAAACCGCATCTTGCAGTTCCAGAGGAATTTGCACGTATGTGACGGGTTATGAAGTGCTTCATTGAAGAAATACGTGGCGGTCTTTTCAACAGCTTCCTGCTGTTCCGGACGCATTCCGAATGTTTGTGTCCGGTTTTCTTCGTTATCTGATCGAGTTTTTACAGCTACAATCGCAGCCTTAACCTCATTCAACGTACACTTGAAGAATTCCGTTTCTCTGCCGTCAGATGTTCTTGCCGGATAGAAACCACGTTTCTTTAAGGCTTTGTGTACATCCTCGTCACGGAATGAACCGCCGTCTGCATAGAGAGCAGGTTCGTAGTGCAGGATAGTGAAAGGTGCTCCAGTTGCAGGACGGAGTGTCGGATACTGTTCTTCAACCCGTTCAATCACCGGACGTGCAGTATATCCGACCTTCAGGTATCCCTTATAAATCGGATTGGTGTCTTCGTACACATAGACGGTCGGACTGATATCTGGCCGCAGATGCGCATATTGATCAAAAATATCAGGCATTTGTTCTTCCTCCGGCCTCGATTGCGGGCATGGGTTTAGTCAGTCTTTCAATAAACTCGATTTCATCATCTGTCAGGTTGTACTTTTTATACAGGTCTTCATCTGTCCAATGTATGCTAAAATCCTGAACAGGGACGAAAGCGAACGTCCCCCGTGTTACATGCTGCGATACAACCCTTAAGCCAGCCAAAAAACGAACGAACTTACTTCTCAGGTAATCCCTGAGGTTGTTAGCGGCCTCTTCATTATCAAAGGAACCCGCGACCAGGTAGGTTTCACTGCAAACTGATTTTGGCGGAAGGACCTCAACAATTGACAACACCCTTCTGCTGCCATCGGCATCCGGCTGCCCCGCGTGCTCAAAACCCGCATAAGAGACAATAGTCTTCCACTTATCGATCATTTCCTTGCCGTCCGGCACCATATTTCTCATGAAGTGCCCTGTTCCTTTGCTATAGCGAAGGGTCAGCTCGCCGTCTTTTGTTGGCACGGCATTCGTATCCAGCCCGAAGGGTTTTCTGGATGAAACCATGGTATCCATTGTCTTTTCGCCACGCTTCAATACCTTCTTTAAAATATCAGCGGCCTCTGAATAGCGGACAAAGGTATCGTACTCATTTAATTTGCGTGTGGACGAGTAGCTCTTTTGGCCAAGATAGTTGATAATATTGCACTCGGATGTGGTATCGCGTTCCCGGAGGAAATAACATATTCCCCCTGCGACATCGACTCCGGGGAAGCAATCCTTGGAATCCGCGAAGTCTACAAGTGTGGTAATATGCTCATCATTTAACATTTCTTCGCGAAATGAGTCCAGTCCTTTGCCGCCTGCATACCATCTTGCAGGGATAATCATGGTTATGTATCTCGGGTTAAGCTTTTTTGCCTGCTGCACAAAGAGATGGTAGATAGGCTTTGCGCTTGATTTTGCTCCTCCATCCGAAAGCTGGTACGGAGGGTTCGAACATACGACGTCAAATTTCATATTCCAAATCTCCTCTGGTCTAAGTGTATGGATAAATTCATAAGCATGAGTTTCGAGTTCGGCAGCTCGTTTATATTCTTTCATGCTTGCACCACACCATTTGCATTTTTTGTCTTCGCCGAGTCCTTCCCATGTATGCTGAATTCGATGAAACAGAATATTCCCTTGCACATCGTCCGGCTCGAACTTCGTGATCGAGAACGGGCTGTTGGGATACTTGCTACAGTACACGCTTCTACGAGAGAGCAGCGACGTCAACTCCGTGATGGCAATGCCATAAATCTGGTTATGGAACACCCAGTCGATACATTCCTGCAGGCTGTCAAACTGGTCACGTTCACCTTCGATGAAACGTTTTGCTGCCTCTCTAAGGATAACACCACTCTTACACGCGGGGTCGAGTATCTTGGTCTCCTTGTTTCTAAACAATTCCTGAGGAAGTAGATCCAACATCTTATTAGCGATGTCCGGCGGAGTAAACACTTCATCGTTTGACAGATCCGCAAGACAGGACAGTACATCCGGCTTATATAATCTATCAAATATGTTCTGCATTCTGCACCTCCCAGTAGTTAATAGGTTCAAATTCCTTGATAGGAGCGGGAATCATGGCTTTAGTTTCCGGATCATATTCCCAATGTCCATCATACATATCCAAATCTATCTGTTTTTCATCGCCTCTAAGCAGTTCATCCAGACGATAGTCCCTGCGCTTCATTAAGTCTCCGGTCATCAAATCCCACTGAGCGAAGATAATCGGCTCTTCGGTATCGTTTCCCTCTGTATCCACACGTAGCATGCTCAACGCATTACCACAGAGAATATTATGCTTCAGGATGAACCGGACGGCTTCTTCACAATCCGGCATAGCTTCTTCCTTACAGATCGTTGCATATTCCTTATGCCAGATTTCAAACAAGCGATCCTGACATTCCCTTACATTATCATCAAGCAAATCGACCCCGTAGATACTGGAGACGGCAAGCACCGAATACTTCTCGTATTCCGGCTTGCTTTTTTTATACTTCTGCTTCACGA
>JAEELH010000235.1 GCA_016288825.1 Lachnospiraceae bacterium
GACATAGTACCTGAAGCCGTCGTCACTTGTAGCATCCACGGGGATAATCCGGAGGGGAAAGTCACGCTGAATACTGTCATCGCCGCATTTGAGATAAACACTGGCAGTTACATCCGCGGGAAGTATCTCGGCCTCATGTTCCACGGAGCCGTCCCCCTGTATATATCCCTCCGGTTCAAAGCTCCATACGGCGGTAACACTTCCATTTTGGTAACTATCGCTTATAACAAGATCTCTCCAGACATGATCAGCATCCTCGTTATCGCCCAGGAGTTCAGCCAGGATCTGTTCATATGCTCCTGAAAGCAGTTCTCCGGTGATCCCCTCCGGTATGTCTTTTTCGGAAATGTCGATCTCTATATCCTCCCACTGCCCGTTGCGAGCAACCTGCAGTTTTCTGGTTTCCGGTCCCTGTCCGTACTCGGGTCTTGTAACGGAATTTAAAAGATTTGTTTTTGATCCGGTCGTTAAGGATATGATGAAAGCCAACACCTCAAATCCTGCAAATATAAGCAGATATTTGCCATCGATAGGTGTCAGCCCATGGCGCTTGCAGAGATAAGCCGCTACAAGTCCTAAGATCAGAACAATAATAGGAAACAAAAACCATCCCTCCCAAAAGATCAACAATTCCTACACTTTTATATCTACGATCCTTTTTCCGATGATGATCGCCAAGGCATATACAACAAGAGCACCGGTCATAATACTCACGCCCAAAAGACTGTGATAGATCCCGTTCATAAAATCCGGAGAGGAGATCTTCATATACATAAGAACTCCCAGGGGCATGGCCATCATAACTTTAAGCTCCATTTGTTTCTCAGCAACCGCAAGTGCTATCTCCGATGCAATATCCAGCCTGGAGGAGATCTTGGCCGCACAGTGCTTTATGTTTTCGATATAGTTACCGCCAAGCCTTTTGGCAAACCGAAATACCTCGGCAAATCCGCTAAGGTCCTCCTGGGCGAAATCATCTGCCATCTCAAGGAAGGCCTGCTCCACGGGGATCCGCATCTTTACTTTTTGATTTAGTTCGAAGAGAGGTCCGGAAAAAACGCACTCACTCCCATATAGTCCGTGAAGTGTTTTTTCAACCTCCTCAAATGCCCGCTCTACGGAGTAGCCTATCTGTAGGGCAGATACAAGTTCAGACAGGAGGTCTCGAAGCTGTAGGGAAAAATCCTTTTCCCACTTTGCCCGTTTAGTTGATTTGTAGCGTCTATGGTTCAGCACTGCCAGAGGAATGATGATCACAATTCCAAAAACGGAATCGTAAAACACCCACGCGATAGCCGCCGATAATAAAGCGTCTTCCATTATCAGTATGCCATGCTCCCTCCGGGTAATATGCCCGCCATCTCCAATTTTCTTGTGTGACGAAGTTTTCCGAGACAATTCCAGGTCCCTCCTCCGGTCTCATCCGGTTCATAACGATACAATGAACTTACCACAACTCTGCCGTCTTCCATTCCAACGACCTCGCTGATCTCCAGGACTTTCCGGGAATGATCTCGCAACCTCCCCAGATGTACAAACAGATCAATGCCTGCAGCAATCTGTTGCCTTATGGCTGTAATCGGAAGTTCTGCACCCATAAGGACCATAGACTCAAGTCGGGATATCATGTCTTCGCAGGAATTAGCGTGACCGGTGGACAGGCTGCCGTCGTGTCCTGTATTACATGCCTGAAGAACCTCAAGAGCCTCAGCGCCGCGACACTCCCCAACAATGATCCTGTCGGGGCGCATTCGCAGGCTGGCCCGAACAAGCTCCCGGATGGGAACCTCAAGTTTACCCTCAAGGTTGCCGCTCCGGGCTTCCAAGCGTACTAAATCGTCAACGCCAATTATCTGAAGCTCGGCGGCGTCCTCTATTGTGATGACTCTCTCACCGGAGGGGATAAACTGGGTGAGTGCATTTAAGAATGTGGTCTTACCGCTGCCGGTTCCTCCACTGCAGAATATGTTGTAGCCGGCAGTTACCAGCATCCGCAGAAAAGCAACCATATCCTCGGATATGGAACCCAGTTCCAAGAGACGCTCCATGGTTATCTGTTCTTTGGGAAAACGTCGGATGGAGATAACTCCGTGATCTATGGCGATAGGCGGCAGGATGATATTGACACGGGATCCGTCCGGCAGTCGGGTATCTACTATGGGACTGCTTTCGTTGACGATCTTATTGTTGACCGCAACGATCTGCTGGATCACGTCAAATAGTTTTTCGTCGGAAGAAAAGGTAGCGTCGCTCCGATACATCCTGCCGGCTTTTTCATAGAAAATGTCCTCAGGTCCATTAACAAGCACCTCGGTTATCTCGTCGTCATCCAGCAGATCCTGTAACACATCCAGCTTTCTCAGGGAATGAAAGATCTGTTTTTCCAGATTAAGGCGATCCGGTACGCTAAGTCCATGTCTGTGGCCCTCATCCATCACTTCGGATCTGATCATGGAACGGATCTCATCATCATCCATATCTCTGCTCAGATCCAGCCTGGCAAGAAGACGCTGCCGTATTTCTTCCCGGAGATCAAGCTCTCTTCTCATTGGCAAGTCCTCTCCTTATCGCATTGCCAACCGCCCCGGCAAGAAGAGTCTCGGTAACACCTATCCCTCCCCCGGTTATGGAAGCAGAGGGTAAAAGTATCTCCCGTACTTTACTCTCCATCTCGGCCTCTTCAAACATCCTGCGCCAAAGCGCTGTCATTCCTTCAAAGTATGCGCCGCTTTTGGTAAGTAGAAAGACCTCGTCCATCTCATAAAGATACTTAGTCATATCAGAAACGATACTGTCGAAGGTGAAGATCAGATTAGCATAGTCGCAACTGTACAGAAGTTCCACAAGCTTCTCGAATTCTTCATAAGTAATATTTCCTTCATCAAAAGATGACCTGACCGGCGGAAGATAGGAAAAGTTCTCGTAAAATCCCATGTACTCTGCCGGGATCCCCTGGAGCGGAGCTCCGGAGGAAAGGAGATATAAAAGGTCTGTAAGATCCCGCCCATCTGTCCTTCCCAAAAGCTGGGGCAGATTGCTAACCTGCTGCATATCCACAAGAAGCGTGGGAGATCGCTCTCCAAGTATCCGGCAAACAGATATGGTATAGGGCATGAGCAGTTCATGATGAACAGATGACATGACGGCGATCCTACGTATGTCCCGATTCTTCCCTATACCCGCAGGTGCTCTGACAATTGTCACCGCAGACAGCAGCTGTTCCATAAATCTGTCCATGGATTGGTATTTGTAAAGGGTTTCGTAACCCTCAAGACTTTCGCCCACACCGGACAAAAAGAATACCTTGCCTATCCGTGGCGCTGCATCGCCGTAATCCTCGATCCGCTTGATGAAAGGCTCTGTCAATAATCCGATATCGTATTCGCCACCGGGGGTCATAAGACCGATCTGGGTGTGTGACCTTATCTCAAATCTCTGACCGCTGGCGATAAGGTACCGGACAAGAGCCTCTACGTAAGAACTGTCATCATCTCCAATAAGCAGTTTTATCCGACGCATCATAAAACCTCCAATCTCGTCGAAAACAAATATCCCAAAAAGATACAAACTCCGAAGGGAATATAACTGTCAGCCGTATCCAATGAACTGTATCTGAAAAAACGGCCGGCTCTGAACATGTCAAAAAAATACAGGACAGCCCTAAAAAGTCGAATTTCCAGCTGCCTCTGCCGGATCATCCTGATCAATGAGAATAGTCCTCCCCAGATCAGACTCCATATAATAAAACTGCCAAGCCCTGAAAGCGGGATCAGGATCCCGCATACGGAAACCAGTTTTACATCCCCTGCGCCTATAACACCCATGAGGAAGAGAGGATATAAAAGGACCAGAAGCCCCAGTGATCTGACCAGCCCCTGACCTGCCGATAACAGCCCGAAAACCAGGAGGTCGCAGGTAACACCGGCAATGGCTCCCAGCAATATGAGAAGGTTGGGGATCCGGTACAAGAGCAGATCACAAAGTGCTGCCACTGCAAGGTATGAACTGATCCCAAAAACAATAATTGCGCTCATGTGCCCATTTTAAGCCCATTTGGAGGCAAAAGTAAAAAGAAGGATTTTATTTTTTTCGGTTGTGCAAAATGCCAAAAATGAAAGAAAATGAAAATTTGGGCAAAAAATAACGTGTTTTCCAATTGTTTCAATTTGCAAATGGAAACAAAAAGCGGCCCATCCAATGAGGATGAACCGTTTTTGTAGATTTCTATTATTCACTTTTCACAATGAAGTGCCTTATCCGGCTAACGGTATCAGGATCTTCATCTCAAAAGACTCGTCTTTCTGAGCAAAATTGATACTTCCGTGATTCTTTTTAACAGTGTACGCAATGGATCTGACTCCGTATCCATGTGTCTTTTTGTCATCCTTTGTTGTCAGAGGAAGTCCGTTTTTGAACTTGAGTTTATCGGGGCAGTAATTTGAGCATTCGATATAAATAAAACTCTTATGCCTTGAAAGGGTCAGATGGATAAGCCTTTTTTCGGGTTCCGGGATCAGTGCCACATATTCGATGGCGTTATCCAGGGCATTTCCAAAGATGGTGCAGATATCGGTAACCGGCATCTGCTCCAAAAGTTTTCCCTCCGCAACGCAGGTCAACTGGATCTCAAGCTTACGGCATCGCATGGACTTGCTGGCTATGATGGTATCCAGAACCTGGTTGCCGGTCTGGCGCTCAGGCCTATAGGATTCCAGTTCTTTTTGCATCTGCCGGATGTATTCGTTTCTTTTTTCGGCATCCTTTTCGGAAGCAAGGCCGATGAGCTGGTTTTTCAGGTCATGATATTTGAAGTTGATCAGGTCAATGGTCTCCTGATAGTTTCGGTAGCTTTCGTACTGGGACTTGAGCATATTGGAAAGTGTTGCAAGATCCTGCTTTGCATTAAGCTCCACCAGTCGACTCTGGAAGGCATATAGAATGGCGATACCTCCCACATCTACAAGCGTTCGTATCCTGCTGATCTCGTCGTGTACCGCAGATGAAAAAGGGGAGTGGGGAAGAAAAAAGCTCATATTTGATATGAAAAAGGTAAATATCATTATCAGAAAAGCTGACAGCAGGTCGCGCAGGGTCAATTCAATGGGAGCCTCGGAGTCAATGAGGTTTTTCTGAATGAAATATATGATCAGATAGATAATACCATAGCATACAGCAACAAAAATGATGCGTACCGGTATGGGGGCGGGGCTTTCGGGTGAAAAAAAGAAAGACTCGATCAGCCATTCAAAGGATGCCGCTGTCTCGGAAACAAGAAAAGCCCAGATAGTAAAGTAAAGATGGGCTCTGTTTGATCTGAGAGTCAGCAGATGGATAACAAAAAAAATGGATGCGAAACTGAGCATCATACATGGGATCCAAAAGATGGTAAGGACCCGTCTTGTAAGATAAAGATAAGTACACAGGATTGGAAGGTAAGCGCCGAGGATCAGCGCGGTTTTCAGCTGTTTATATCGATGCGGAAGAAGAATAACAAACACAACCACGGCAAGCCACTCTGCTATACCGGTATATATCCTGGGGATATCCTCTGTAACAACCTGTAAGATACTCATCAAAATCCTCCTATGTAGTTTGCAAGTGCATTCATGAAGTCATTGCGTCTGGCGCGGCTTATTGGAAGCAGTTCCTTGTTCACAACTGCGCAGCCTTCCTTTACGCCGTCTACATGGTGCATATTGATAAGATACCCTTTGTTAGCTCTAAAAAAACCAAATTCGGACACCATGCCCTCGGCATCCTGCATCTTGGCCCGTGTGGTAAAATCCCCCTCCCGAGTGTGATATACCAAATTGTGACCTTCGCTCTCGATATAATAAATGTCATCGGAAATGAGCTTCATTACACCCTCACGGGTGGAGATGGTGACAGAATATGTGCTGCGGTTTCGTACACGAGATACGGCTCGCTCCATCTTCTGGGCGAAAGCAAAATATGTGATGGGCTTTAAAACATAGTCAAGAGCATCCACCTGATATCCGCGGATAGCATAGTTGATCATGTTGGTTATAAACATGATAACAACATCCTTGTCCAGCTCCCTGATATGCTCGGCGGCAGTCATGCCGTCCACAAACTGCATCTGGATGTCCATAAGTATGATATCGTACTCGCC
>JAEELH010000236.1 GCA_016288825.1 Lachnospiraceae bacterium
AGATCCTGAACATCTACAGGGATATGTGGAACAGACTGGGCTCCGTCGCAAACAAAAACTGCTCCGTGATCATGGGCTATCCGAGACATGGACTTAATGTCATTGACACGTCCAAATACATTGGAAATCTGTGTTATGGCAACAAGGGCCGTCCTATCGGATATGATACTCTCAAGCATGTCAGGTGTCAGACTACCATCCGATCTGCACTCAAGATATGTAAGAGTACAACCGGTTACTCTGGCTACCTGCTGCCAAGGAAGCATATTACTGTGATGCTCTGCTATGGAAACGATGATCTCCTCACCCGCACTTATCCTGTTCATACCATAGGAATAAGCGATAAGATTCAAAGACTCTGTAGCATTGCGTGTGAATACGATCTCCTCTGCAGAAGGTGCGTGAATAAAGTCCGATACCGTACTTCTGGCATCCTCATATGCATTAGTCGCATCAATGGAAAGCTCGTACAATCCCCTCATGGGATTGGCATTGTTGCGTCTGTAATACTCCGCCTCAGCCTCCACAACACAGGGAGGCTTTTGTGAAGTAGCTGCATTGTCCAAATATACTATATCTCTATTGTAAAGGAGCGGAAACTCCTTGCGGATCCCGGAATCTGCGGAACTCATACCTGCATTTCCTTTCTTCGGTCTGCCATATCATCAAGTTCATCAGATATCAGCTCACGGATCATATCATCATGGATATGGTCGGCAACGGAATCTATCCTGGCTCTAGCCATCATCTCGTAAACACTGTCCTCATCCATACCTCTGGATGTGAGATAAAACAAAAGATCCTCAGACAGCTTACCAATTGTAGCACCATGAGTACCCTCAACATCCTCCTCACTGCAAAGGATAACGGGGATGGTCTGATTGATGCACTCATCATCCATAATAAGCACATCTTCTGTCTCCGAGCCAACAGCACCGCTGCATCCCTTTTTGAAATCAATGGTTCCCCTGAATACCTTTTTGGACTGATCCCTAAGGACTCCATTGGCAGTAATATCACAAGTGGTATGTCTGCCCACATGGTCTGCCACATAATTGACATCAAGATAACCGGCACCATCCAGCATATAACCAAGTCTGGTAATAAGAGAACTTCTTTTTCCAAGAAGGCGGGAATTCATCCCAAGGAAATTAAGCTTGCCACCAAGAACGATCTGAACAAGTTCAAAGGTGGAATTCTCACCGCACTCTCCTCCTATGTCTGAAAGCACACAATACTCACTTGAAGCATGCAGTACCTGAATGATAGTCAGGTGTGCTCCATCATCCAGACGGTATCTGATCTGAGAAGCTCCCAGTCCCGATGCTTCCTCACGGCTGGTCAGATCCATAATAAATGTCATCCTGGACTTTTTACCGAGTACCAACTCTGTATTGACCATCTGGCAAGAACTGTCCCAATATGAAACCTGCATCCTCACCGGGGACGAGGCCCTGTGCTGCTCACCGATAGTAAACCTGTGAACAGTGGCTCCCGAAGAAGCCGCAATACGGCTCATATCCTCGCCCATACCGGTACTGATGTCCTTAAGCAAAAAGTCCCTGCTCTCTACTGCCTCAACCTCAGCGGCAGGATCTATCTCCACAGATACTGCCTCCGGCTGCTCAACGTCATACAGATCATAGTAATTAAGTTTGAGCCACCGCCAGGTAGGGGCCGGCATTGTATTGATCCTAAGATTACTTTTTTCTCTCATACTAACCGATACTACCTTTCATTTCGAGGCGGATAAGATTGTTCATCTCCACAGCATACTCAAGAGGAAGCTCCTTACCAACATTGTCAGCAAAGCCGCTGACGATAAGCGCTCTTGCATCTTCCTCCGACATGCCCCTCGTCATAAGATAAAAGACCACATCATCACTGATCCTGCCGATCCTGGCCTCATGTCCGATATCAGCATCACTGGTCCTGATATCCATAGCAGGTATTGTATCGGACCTGGAGATATCATCCAGCATCAGAGACTCACAGGATACGGAAGACTTGCTACCACGTGCCTTGGGATTGACTACAACGGCACTTCTGAAGGTAGATACTCCACCGCCCTTGGAGATGGATCTTGTATTAACATATGAATATGTATCCTCAGCCGCATGTACGACCTTGGTTCCGGTATCGAGATCCTGACCTGCACCTGCAAAGGTGACTCCGGAAAACTCGCACCTGGCTCCCTTACCCGCAAGTATGCTCATAGGATAAAGATAGGAAGTATGGGATCCAAAAGAACCGGAAACCCACTCGATCCTGCCACCCTCATCTACTCTTGCACGCTTGGTATTGAGATTAAACATATTTTTTGACCAGTTCTCGATAGTTGAATATCTGAGTCTGGCATGCTTTCCCACAAAAAGTTCAACACATCCCGCATGAAGATTGGCTACGTTGTACTTGGGAGCACTGCAACCCTCAATAAAGTGAAGGTCCGCCTCATCATCAACAATGATAAGAGTATGCTCAAACTGACCCGCGCCTGCAGCATTAAGTCTGAAATAGGACTGAAGCGGGATCTCTACCGTAACGCCCGGCGGAACATAAACAAATGAACCTCCTGACCATACAGCACCGTGAAGTGCCGCAAACTTATGATCAGTAGGCGGTACCAGCTTCATAAAATGCTGCTGGATCATATCAGCATACTCGCCTCGCATCGCACTCTCAAGGTCAGTATAAACAACTCCCAGAGCTGCCACCTCATCCTTGACATTGTGGTATACGAGTTCCGAATCATACTGTGCACCGACACCGGCCAGAGACTCCCTCTCTGCCTGAGGAATACCAAGACGCTCAAAAGTGTTTTTGATATCGTCCGGCACATCCTGCCAGTCGGTCTGCATCCTGTCTGCTTTGGGTCTGACATAGGTAACGATATGATCCATGTCAAGTCCCTCAATGGAGGGGCCCCAATCAGGCATCTCGGATTTGTTATAAACATCAAGACAGTGAAGTCTGAAATCAAGCATCCACTGAGGATCACCCTTTTCAACGGCGATCTGTCTGACAATATCAGGTGTCAGACCCTCATCTACCTTGAGAGAATCCTCATCAGAATATCTGAAATCGTACATACTCCTGTCGATATCAGCAACTACTGCTTTTTCTTTCATCAGGCATCTACCTCATCAACGAATCTGGAGAATCCATCCTCGATAACAGTCTTAACAAGACTGCCATCACCCTCATGAACAATACGACCATCTGCAAGGATATGTGTCTTGTCTACTTTGAGAGACTCAAGAATGCGGGTGGAATGTGTAATAATGATAAGAGCTCCGCCAACAGTCTTTTTGTACTCCTCAATACCCTCACTAACGATCCTTACCGCATCTACATCAAGTCCGGAATCGGTCTCATCAAGAATGGCAAGATCCGGTCTTAGCATAAGAAGCTGAAGGATCTCTGCCTTCTTTTTCTCCCCTCCGGAAAAACCAACATTAAGATCTCTTGATGCATAGGCCTCATCCATCTGGAGAACCTTCATGGTTTCCTTAAGCTCCTTGTTGAAATCCCATACTCTGACATGCTCACCTGTCCTGTTTTCTCTTGCAGTACGGATGAAATTGGACAAAGTAATGCCCGGAACCTCTATGGGATTCTGAAAAGAAAGAAACATCCCTCTCTTGGAAATCTTATCCGCACTTTCGTGGGTTATATCCTCCCCCTTAAAACTAATGGTGCCGGAGGTCTTGTCATATCTGGGATCCCCCATTATAGCAGATCCGAGGGTAGACTTACCCGCTCCATTAGGACCCATAATAACATGAGTCTCACCGGCACCTACGGAAAGAGAAAGGCCGTGGAGTATCTCCGCCTCCTCAACTCTTACGCACAGATCCCTGACCTCAAGAATTGTTTCTGACATTTTTATCTCCTTAGTTAAATTATACGGGAATATAACACCCATCTTATATACAAGTCTCTCTCCGAGAGACTTGGCGCGGGATTTGCGTCAGCGCGCATCCTCGCGGAGCGTATATCACAGATGGGACCCCCGTCCCATCTGTGATATAAAAAGATGTACCAGATATAACATCTGATACATCCATATCTCATTTTGCGATATCTGTCACCCTGGATTCCCTGATGACATTAACCTTGATCTGACCGGGATACTGAAGCTCATCTTCGATTCGCTTCGAGATATCTCTTGCCAGAAGGACCATATCCGCATCTGATACTTTCTCAGGAACTACCATGACACGAACCTCACGTCCTGCCTGAATGGCGAAGGACTTTTCTACTCCGTCAAAGTCATTGGTGATATCTTCTAACTGTTGAATTCGATTTGTGTAGGCATCCATCGTCTCACGTCTAGCACCGGGACGGGCTGCGCTGATAGTATCAGCTGCCTGAACCAGACATGCTATGAGAGACTCAGCCTCACAGTCACCGTGGTGCGATGCCACGGAATTAATAACTACAGGGCCTTCCTTATACTTGCGGCAAAGCTCCACACCAAGCTGGATGTGTGAGCCCTCCTGCTCATGATCAACTGCCTTTCCAATATCGTGCAAAAGACCTGCACGCTTAGCAATCCTCACATCTTCCCCAACCTCTGCTGCGAGTAATCCGCAAAGATGGGCTACCTCGATAGAATGCTTAAGAGCATTCTGTCCATAACTGGTACGATACTTCATACGTCCTAAAAGCTTGATAAGCTCCGGATGTATACCATGAACACCAACCTCGAGAGTTGCCGCCTCTCCCTCTTCTCTGATAGTGGTCTCTACTTCGGCACGTGCCTTTTCAACCATCTCTTCGATACGTGCGGGATGGATACGACCGTCAACAATAAGCTTGTTGAGGGCGATCCTGGCGATCTCTCGTCTTACCGGATCAAAGGCTGATAATACTACAGCCTCAGGAGTATCATCAATGATTAGTTCAACACCTGTCATTGTCTCAAGGGTACGGATGTTACGTCCCTCGCGTCCGATGATACGCCCCTTCATCTCATCACTGGGCAGCTGAACTACCGAAATGGTAGACTCAGCAACGTGATCTGCTGCACACTTCTGAATGGCAGTGACCACAATGTCCTTAGCTTTTTTGCCTGCCTCATCCTTAGCCTGTGCAAGGGACTCCTTGACAAGCTTGGCTGCGTCAAGCTTCACATCTTCTTCAACAGTTTTTAAAAGATATTCCTTGGCCTGCTCGGAGGTTAAACCTGAGATTCGTTCTAGTTCCTGTACTCTCTGCTCGTTAAGCTTGGCAATCTCTGCTCTGTCCTTCGTGATCTGCTCTTCACGGGATAAAAGGTCTGCTTCCCTCTTCTCAACCGCATCCAGCTTCTTGTCAAGGTTTTCTTCCTTTTGCTGAACACGATTCTCACTCTTGGAAACTTCTGCTCTACGCTCACGGATCTCCTTTTCCAATTCGTTCTTGGAACGGATGGATTCTTCCTTAGCCTCGAGCATGACCTCCCGCTTCTTGGTCTCTGCAGTCTTAACAGCCTCGTCAATAATAGATCTGGCCTGTTCCTCTGCACTTCCGACCTTGGCTGCCGATACCTTGGTGTGGTATGCGGTAGTAGCGATCACGCTGACCGGAACAGCTATGACTAGCGTAACGATCACTGCGATAATCACCTGTAGCACAGGAGCACCTCCTTTATGAAATTGTGTCAAGTGTGTATAAAAACACAAAAGATTGTGTTTCTGACAATCACACAAAGATTATTCTACACTAACAGGACCACTATGTCAAAGGAAAGTTGGGCAATCAAGGTCACCCATAACAGAACGTATATCCGAATAGGAATATCCCCTGCCCAAAAGAAAACGGATCTGCTTCTGACGCTCCCTCTGATCAGCCGTCTGAGGGTCAAAACGACGTCTCTCAAGCAGCTGTCTGATCTGATCAGCCTCTGAAGTCTCAAACTCCTGCTCCATGGCCCTGTCAATGATATCCGCAGAGATCCCTTTGGAAGTCAGATCACTGATAAGTCTGCGTCTGCTGCGCTTATCCTGATGATAACGTATATAATTCGAAGCATATCTCTCATCATCAACATAACCGTAGGATGCCACATACTCCAGCGCATCTCTGGCTACGGGTGCCGGATATCCGCCATCGCGCAACTTACGATAAAGATCCGCCTCCGTCCTGTCTCCTCTCTCCAAAAGATGAAGCGCTCTGCGCCTGGCTCTGGGAACGAGTATCTCCGAAATCAGACTATCGTACACCTCATCAGGAAGATCATCTCCCTCGGACACGCCAAGCCTGGTAAACTCCCTTTTATATAAAACCAGATCCTCCGCGCCATCCAGCCGGAGGATCACTTTTTTACTATGAGGTGAATAGGGACGGATCTCCCTTATTATCACTCCTCGTCCTCATCTGTAGCGGCCTTGGCACGCTCAGAAGGCAGGGGAGCCTCGATGGGATCCGATCCGGGAGTCAGACCATAGTGCTCACGGATCAGACTATCGATGTGATCTCTGATCTCGGGATGCTCGAGAAGATACTGCTTGGCATTCTCACGACCCTGGCCGATCTTCTCTCCCTCGTAGGCATACCATGCACCGGACTTGGAGATGATATCGAGATTGGCAGCAACATCGAGGATATCGCCCTCCTTGGAAATGCCCTTGCCAAACATGATATCAAACTCTGCCTCTCTGAAGGGGGGAGCGATCTTATTTTTAACGATCTTGATCCTGGTGCGGTTACCGATAACCTCACCCTGCTGCTTAAGTGCCTCTATGCGGCGAACGTCAAGTCGAACAGACGCATAGAACTTCAGGGCGCGGCCACCGGTGGTGGTCTCCGGATTACCAAACATAACTCCAACTTTTTCACGAAGCTGGTTGATAAAGATGACTATGCAATTGCTCTTGCTGATAGCTGCTGTAAGCTTACGAAGCGCTTGAGACATAAGTCTGGCCTGAAGTCCTACATGGGAATCACCCATATCACCATCGATCTCAGCCTTGGGAACGAGGGCTGCAACTGAGTCAACAATAACGATATCAACTGCTCCGGAACGTACCATGGTCTCAGTGATCTCAAGGGCCTGCTCTCCATTATCCGGCTGCGAAATATAAAGATTGTCAATATCCACGCCTATATTGCGCGCATATACCGGATCAAGTGCATGCTCAGCATCGATAAATCCTGCGATACCTCCCTGCTTCTGAACCTCTGCTACACAGTGAAGAGCCACTGTAGTCTTACCTGAGGACTCAGGTCCGTATATCTCTATCACTCTACCCTTGGGCAGGCCACCCTGTCCAAGTGCTATATCAAGGCTGATGGATCCGGTGGGATAAGTCTCAACTGTCATATGGCTGGAGTTATCTCCAAGCTTCATGACCGATCCCTTACCATACTGCTTCTCAATCTGTGCTATCGCTGCATCAAGTGCTCTAAGCTTATCATCCTGTGCCATATCAAATCTCCTATCACGAACTTTTGTTTGCATCAACTGGTACAATAATAAAACAAAACATCTGTTTTGTCAACAAGATTTTTCATGGAAAAAAGATCATGGAACCATGACCCTAAAGACTCTGCAAACTGAATTATACCCCGCCTATAAAAAACTGTCAACAAACAAGAATACGCCGGTCTGCTCCGGTCCATACAATAATACATTCAGTCATACAACTACAAAAAAACAGGCAATATCATTAAGTGAAGCCCATCTGTTGTCCCCCAAGCTTCCCACAGATGCTTAACTTAATGATATTGCCGTATTATCAGCGGTGATCAAAACCTACAGTAAAACTATTTTAATTGTTTTTTATAAACTCCAAAGTGCGATCCAGCAGATCCCCATACGTCGCCGCATTTTTATTGATCACACCCTCACTAGCCTTCGCAAACGGCTCCAGCTCCGGATAATTGATCTTCATACCCTCATCGGTAAGCGACTGTATGAGCGACTCCGTCTGCTCTTTATTCTTCTGCCTGTCCGACTCCGCAGATGACAATGCAGCATCGCTTATTATCTTCTGCTGCTCCGGCGTAAGCTTCTTCCACACAGACTCTCTGATGGTAAAGCACATACCCGAATAGATGTGGTTAGTAACCGAAAGGTACTTCTGCACCTCATAGAGCTTGTTATTGTAAATAACAGGGATAGGATTCTCCTGCGCATCATATGTGCCGTGCTTAAGGGCATCATATAATTCTGCAAATGAAAGCGGATGTGGATCGGCACCCATTGCCGACATAGTCTCCATTATGACCTTGTTCTCGGGTGTACGGATAAGAAGTCCTGACATATCGGAAGGCTTCTCTATCGGTCCGTTGGAATTGGTAACACATCTGAATCCGTTACAATAGTGCGCCAAAACCCTCATATTTTTATTCAAAAGACCACTTTCGGCATCTGCCTCTATATCGGAGTCCATGAACTTCCATGCCACATCAAAATCATCGAATAAAAACGGCATGGCTGAAATGCCCATCTTAGGCTCGAATTCAACGAAATTGGATGCATCCGAGATCACTATATCGACCTTGCCGGTATCAAACGAAAGTTTCTCGATCAGATCCGCATCTCCTCCGAGTTCGCCGGACGGATAAACCTGCGCTGTGATCAGGCCGTTGGTTTTTTCAGTGATCTCCTGCGCGAACTCCTCGGCAGCAATGTTTCGCGGATCGGTTTCAGCTGTGGACACACCGATCTTCAGAACCAGCGGATCCTCCTGCGTATACTGCGAACCAACGCCTGAACCTGCGCATCCGCCGAGTGAAAAACATATTAACATTCCAAGTAAAGCTAAAACTCCACTCTTTTTCATAACTGCTACCTCCTCAAAGATGAATGTCCGTCTCCGAGACCTATATTACATAGCCTTGCCGAATTCAGTCAGTACAAGGTCTTCATTTCTCTCTTCAACCATTCCCACGCTCCAACTGTTAACAAACAAAAGAAGGGGACGGCCCTTGAGGTCCTTGACCTTTTTCATATCTGAAGTGCCGGAGATCCTGTCCATATCAACATCTTCATTTTCGATCCACCTGATATACTCGTAAGGAAGATTCTCCATGGAGATCTCTACGTTGTATTCATTTTCAAGTCTGTAACGAAGAACGTCAAACTGGAGGACACCAACCACTCCTACTATGATCTCTTCCATACCTGTATTGTATTCTTGGAAGATCTGGATAGCACCTTCCTGAGCTATCTGTGAGATACCCTTCATAAACTGCTTTCGCTTCATGGTATCCACCTGCCTTACTCTGGCAAAATGCTCCGGAGCAAATGTAGGGATTCCCTCAAAGGCAAAACGCTCCTTGGAAGTTGTAAGCGTATCTCCTATCGAATAGATGCCGGGATCGAAAAGACCGATTATATCGCCCGCATAGGCTGTATCTACCATCTTACGTGAATCAGCCATCATCTGCTGAGGCTGTGAAAGCCTGACTTCCTTGCCGCCCTGAACGTGAAATACATCCATACCGGCTGTGAATTTACCGGAACAGATCCGCATAAATGCTATCCTGTCACGATG
>JAEELH010000237.1 GCA_016288825.1 Lachnospiraceae bacterium
ATCTCATAGTCATTCAAAAGTCCGGTAAGATATTTGTCCGGATAGGGATATGACATAGATATATTGTGAAGACGAGTAATGATATCAACAAGCCTACTGTCTCTTTCTTTATTTTTATATGAAGAGACAAGGTTCAAAAACTCTTTTGATCCGATGTCGTACTCACTCTCAAGCATCTCGTCCATAGTCTCTGTTATAAGAAGCTTGAGTTCTCCCTCATCTCCCATATGCATGTCACCATCAAGACCGGTCACATAGTAGTAGCTTTTAACTACATCGGACGCGAAACTGTCAATGGTGGAAATATGCGCGCTGTGTACCAGCGTCATCTGTCGTGCCAAAAGAGTATTCCCTGGATCCTCGGATAATCTTTTGTGAAGAGTACTGTAGATCCTATCCTTCATCTCCTTTGCTGCTGCTCTTGTAAATGTAACCACCAGAAGCCGATCAACATCCACCGGATCCTTGGGATCGGTAACCATTCCGATTATCCTCTCCACCAATACCGCAGTCTTGCCGCTTCCTGCTGCAGCTGAAACAAGTATGGAATTATCTCTTGTATCTATGACCTTTTTCTGGTCATCAGTCCACTCTCTCGCTGCCATCCTCAGCAATCCTTTCATGTATTTTTGTCAGGACTTCATCATCTGTAAGCCCGCTAATAAGTCTGTTATCGTACCCGGGGAGTCCAGTATCAAAACCACAGACACTATGGAAACTACAATACTGACATCCACTTGATCTACCGTCACTTGTCCTAAAGGGCGTTGCGGAAAATTCTCCTCCGAGGATCCCCTCTCCCATCTGTTTAGTAAGAAGCTTTGTATAACGTATCAGACACATGATATCACCTGTTGTCATACTTTTTGTCCTGCTTCCGTAGCTTCCGTCTTTTTTTACGTTAAGAGGTATTACCGGAGACTCATAACTTCCCTTGACAAAGGCATCCTTGTCCAACAGTTCAACAGCCTCCCTATCCTCCGCAAACCTTCCCTTGACCTTCATTTCTTTAAGTATGGTTTCAGCTATATCTTCTCCCATATCAGTCACTCTTCCTGCTACAAAAGGATCCTGGATATGATAATAGAAGAAGGCACCGGGAACTATTTCCTTGTCCGGATGTGACCTCTTCTCCGCCTCAAGAGCAGCTCCCATGTATACCACCAGCTGGATCTGAAGGCCGAAATACAAACTTCCCAGATCCACATCTTTGCCTCCGGACTTATAGTCGATTATCTTGACGTATAGTTTTTCATCTTTTTCACAGGTATCGATCCTGTCTATCACACCTGTAAGCTGCAGATCAGACAACCCTTCAAGATGCATGCGAAGCGAATCCGCATCCTCTATCCTCTCAAGGGAAACCTCAAAACTTTCCGGCTCATAACCTCCGCTTCGGATATGGCTTGTAAGAGCCCAAATGCTTTTTCTCATTGTATTTTTTATATTCTCAGTTACATAGGCTTCTCTTGCGCTGTCGAAAAGTTCCGCATCCTTGTAGGCAGAAATTGCCTTTTCTATACTCTCCTCCAAAATGACATTGCTTTCCTCATCGCTGATGTCATGCCAACTTATACCTCGTCTCTTAAGCTCCATGGCATATATTTCAAGACAGGAATGATACAGAGTTCCCATATCTGCCTGATCAAGCATATGCTCTCTTTGTTCTCTGAGGTTCAAAAGATATTTGAGATAATATGCGTAGGCACAGGACGCGTACTGTTCCATGCGACTCACAGAAAGCTTCATGACATCTCCGCTGACTGCGCGCATTACAGCTCTTGAAACAGGATTGTACGCGTACCTGAAAAAGACTCCCTTGCAAGCTTCCTCGACCTTGTCCCAATGTCCGGACTCCCTAAAGTAAGTACAAAGCGAGAAAAGCTTTTTTTCATCATCCTCTGTTGTAATACCTGCCGCATACGAACGCATAAGTGCCAAGAAAAGTTTGTAACTCTCACCCTCCGTCTCTGTCCAATAACGATCATCATCATCCTTGATATCCGAAATACGACACGCCGGAAATAGCTTTTGTATAACACCCAAAAGATAAGATGCCCCCTGCGCATCTCCCGAAGATGATGTGGACGGATATGTGATAACAAGACGATCCATGGGCTTGGTCAAAAGAAGATACAGATAGAATCTCTGCATAAAGGCTCTCTCTCTCTCACCCGGCGCCAGTTCAAAACTTCCCTCTTCTATAAGAAGTCTCTCACTTTCCGACAGTATTCCTCCTCTTCCCGAGTTGTATGGAATAGAACCATCTGCTGCACCGATCAGGAACAAAAGCCTTATATCTCTAAGTCTGCTTCGTTCTATATCACCGAAGATGACACTGTCACCCGACATGGGAACATGTCCCATTCCGGACTCAGCGATTCCACTTTTCAAAAGATCATAGAAATCCCTGAGACTACAATCCTCATCACCCAGAAGATCCGCCATCTGATCCATGAGATCCATAAGAACAGGATACAACCTTCTGTAACTGTCGGCCATCCTGTCCATACCGGCCTGTTCAAAAGTCGAGGCCTTTTGGATCAGCGCCTTTTGCGCATCAAAGTACGAAAGCAGACTATAGCACTCCTTAAGACGATCAAGAACGCTGCACTTATCACTTTTCATAGCATCATAAAAAGCAACCAATCGCTCCCTGATACTTAAAAAGACTTCATTGACCTCAGCAACATCAGCTGCCTCATAGCCGTATGGTATCCTGGTAAAGGCTCTGCCATACTGACGTCTTCCCCTTATCCCGGAAGAAACAAGATATCTTTCAATCATATCCGTTTTTTCTCTGCCAAGGCCGGATAATCCACTTCGCAAAAGCCTCATGACTCCGTCCTGATCAAAGTCAAAGCACACAATATCCAGCGCGCCGAAAAGCAGCTCCGTCAATGGATGGAATAATACTTCACTTTTTTTATCTATAAATACAGGGATCCCTGCCTTTTTGAATACCGGCTCGATGCTCCCCTCATATTCATTGATATCCGGACAGACCACCGCGATATCCTTGTAGGAAAGCCCGGCTGTCCTAACCGCTTCTCTTATCCGCTCTGCAACAAACTCCAACTCTCTTCTTGGAGACGGTAATTTGCAAAGACAAATATGTTCTGCTGCATCCTCTCCTGCATACTCGGTCCCTATGGGTCTGAAGAGGTTATTCTCAAGATGGAAAAAAACCGTGGAATTGTGAGCAAACCGTCCCATGGATCCGTCCAGTCTTATCGGTTCTTCCACCTGACATCCGCAATCTGCGGCAATCCTAAGAAGGCTTTTTACCATCTTATGACTCATTGCAAAAAGCTCGTGCCTGTCATAATCGCTGCCTATTTCCATATCCGGATCCCCACAGACCGATACAGTGATATCGCATCCCATGGCCATAAAAATCCGGAGCAGCTCAAGCTGGACCGGCGTAAAGCCAGTATATCCATCCAAGGCGATAACCGAATTTTTGATAATGGCAGATCTTCCCGCAACCTGACAAAACAGATCCAAGATCATCTCCGAGGTAATGTACTTTTCTGAAAGGAACTCCTCAAAGGCCTGATAAAGTTTTTGCAGTTCCAGCATCTTGGCCGAAAAGAAATCGAAAGCACCGGGTAGTTTTGACATCCTCCCCAGATCATCAGGTGTGATCCTGTACTGTTTAAACTCGGAGATCAGAGACTTGATATGGTCAAGATAGCTGATCTTATGAAGATTCGGCCCCAATATAGGAAGCTCATCTCCACAGGCCGCTGCGATCTTGCGAAGGATCAACATCTTGCCGGTATCTCCGAGGACATTGTACGATTTCGTACCAAGCTCATCGAAAACTCTGTATGCCAGACGATCAAAACTGACTACGTCAACATTAAGAATACCGCCATCGGGGGAAAGTGTAACCAGACGGCTCTGGGTCTGGAGCGTAAACTGCTCCGGAACCAGCACCAGAAACTCTCTGCCCTTATTGGTGGCGGCATCTTCTATCATCCTTTTAAAAATGTAAGTGGACTTTCCGCTTCCGGATGGTCCGATAACGAACTTAAGACTCATTCCTTGAGCATCTCCTCCATGGTATGCCATCCCAAGACGGCGCACTTAACTCTGGCAGGCATGTGAGAAATATCCGAAAGGATACCTGCCTCCTCAAGCTCATCTCTCTCCTCATCCGTAACCTCTCCCTTGATCATTCGAAGGAAGATGTCCTTGAGCCTCATGGCTTCATCAACCGAACGACCAATAACAAGATCAAGCATCATATCTGCCGACGCCTGCGATATGGCACATCCGTCGCCTGTATACGCTCCGTCGGCAATAACACCGTCTTCAACTCGAAGAGACAAAACGATATCGTCACCACAGGAGGGATTGACACCCTCAAGAGTGTAGTTGGCTCCTTCTATCTCACGCTTATGTACCGGATGAAGATTATGATCCGTAAGTATCTCGTTGTAAAATGTATTCTGCTGCATTTTTTTATCCTTCTTTTTTCTTTTTGTTTTTTATGGTAGCATATGTTATAATAATTCTCAAGAAAATGAAACGCCGAGATCAGCGTTTCCCAAGTATTTTAGGCCCCGTATTTTCTGATCATACAGGGCTCATCAGGAGGGTTATATTATGATCGCAACACTCATCCCGCTGTTTGACGACCAGATGTCAGTCCGGGCATATTCCATATTTGCTCAGCGGGAAAACTATTTTCTGGATCCTATCCATGCAGCCGGTACATCCAGACTCGATAATGCCATGCGCGTTGAGGGTTTTGAGATCATCGAGAGCATGGGTCTGGAAACACTTTCAGAGGACAGAGAGGTATTTCTTCCTCTTCTCAATGTCACTCTTTTTACTGATCTACCGTCTTTCAGTGATGCACCCCACGAACAGATCGTATTCCTTATTGACGAGACCGTTACGACAGATGAAAAGTTCGTAAATCGTATCCGTGAGCTCCGTGATATGGGTTATAAATTCGCTATCAGGCGCATCCCTCTTTCAAGGTTTGGTGATTACCAGCCAATACTTGAACTTATGGATTTTGTTCTTCTGGATCACAGTTCCATCGATATCCGCAAGGCCAAGATCATGTTTGACAAGATCTATCCCAACCTTCGGATCGTCGCTGTCAATGTTAATACTCAGGAGGATTATATCAAACTCAAAAAGCTTGGTGGATTCGATCTCTACGAAGGAAGTTTCTTCCGTATGCCGATGGATACACAGGATACTGAGATCGCTCCCCTCAAGGCTACATATGTTGAATTGCTTCGAGTAGTCAACCAGCCTGACTTTGATCTTACAGATGCGGCAGATGTAATTGGACGCGATACTGCTCTCGTTCTTTCACTTTTGGAGATGGTCAACCACATGACGATAAACTCCGATATCACATCGGTCCGTCACGCAGCTGCTATGCTTGGTCAGACAGAACTCAAAAAGTGGATCAATACCGCAGTTACCAAGGAGCTTTGTGCAGACAAGCCCAGCGAGATCACGAGACTTTCACTTATCCGTGCCAAGTTCGCCGAGGGACTTGCACAGCAGTTCGAAATGGGTCAGCTTTCTTCAGAACTTTTCCTTATGGGGCTCTTCTCCGTTTTGGATATCGTACTGGACAAGCCTATGGCTGAAGCTCTCAAGAGTGTATCTATATCCAAGCCCATTAGTGATGCTCTCATCCACCACGCCGGTTCTTATGCTACGGTTTTGGAGTTCATCGAGGCATATGAGGGTGCATCCTGGCAGGAAGTTTCCCGCCGCATGATCCTTGGAGATATGGATATGGACAAGGTTTACGGTGCATATCTCGAAGCGCTCAAGTGGTACAGAGATCTGATCTCACTTTAAATCACATAAACTGTAAAAGGAAACGCCATTATCGGCGTTTCCTTTTTTAATGTAATTATGAATGTAACTATGGTTTCGGGCCCTAATCTGTATATCCCATCCTCTCTCTGATAGTAGACAGGCAATCCAGAAAAGCGTCAACGTCATTTTCATTGTTATAAAAAGCAAGTGAAGCTCTGGTAGTGGACAGTGAACCCAAAAACTTGTGAAGCGGCTGAGTGCAGTGATGTCCTGCCCTGACAGCGATACTCCGCTCACTGAATATAGCTGCTACATCGTGAGGATGAACACCGTCTATGGTAAAGGTGACTATACCATGATGATCTGCAGGGTCCTCGCTTCCAAGGACTGTAACATGCGGTATCCTGGCAATGCCCTCCATCATCCTGAAGGTCAACTCGTCTTCACGCTTCATGATGCGTTCAAACCCAATCCTGGAAATGAAACGAGCTGCCTCCGCAAGTCCTACTGCTCCACCAACATTAACAGTACCTGCCTCAAACTTGTGAGGAACCTCGGCATAGGTCGCTCCTTCTCTGGTTACATACTCTATCATTTCTCCGCCGTAAAGGAAAGGCGGCATGTCCTCAAGAAGCTCCCTTCTGGCATAAAGGGCTCCTATTCCCATAGGTGCACACATCTTATGTCCCGAAAATGCTAAAAAATCCACATCCAGATCCTGAACATCTACAGGGATATGTGGAACAGACTGGGCTCCATCGCAAACAAAAACTGCTCCGTGATCATGGGCTATCCGAGACATAGACTTAATGTCATTGACACGTCCAAATACATTGGAAATCTGTGTTATGGCAACAAGGGCCGTCCTATCGGATATGATACTCTCAAGCATGTCAGGTGTCAGACTACCATCCGATCTGCACTCA
>JAEELH010000238.1 GCA_016288825.1 Lachnospiraceae bacterium
CGGTGTATGGCAGTACAAGGTAGACATCGCTCTTCCTTGCGCTACACAGAATGAGCTTAACGAGGATGATGCTAAGATGCTTATCGACAACGGTGTTCTCGCAGTTGCAGAGGGTGCTAACATGCCTTCAACACCTGAGGCAGTTGCAGCATTCCAGAAGGCAGGTGTTCTCTTCGGACCCGCTAAGGCTGCTAACGCAGGTGGTGTTGCTACATCAGCACTTGAGATGTCACAGAACTCTGAGAGACTTCACTGGAGCTTCGAGGAGGTTGACTCCAAGCTCAAGGGCATCATGGAGGGAATCTTCCACGCATGTGATGATGCTTCCAAGAAGTACGGCATGGAGGGCAACTACGTAGCAGGTGCTAATATCGCCGGCTTCGAGAAGGTTGCTGACGCTATGATCGCACAGGGCGTAGCATACTAAAAGATTGTTTACATGACTTATGCAGGCGCTCCCCGTTCTTTACCGAGGGGCGCTTGTTTTGATAAGAGGATACATTTTATGAAGGAATACACTTATTCACCTACCGGGGTATGCTCAGTAAAGATCGACTTTTCCCTGGATGATGAAAACAAGATTCACGACCTAAAATTTACCGGCGGATGCAACGGAAATCTTAAGGCTATAGGCAGGCTTTTAGAGGGCAGAGATGCAGCTGAGGCTGCAGATATCCTTCGTGGCAATGACTGTAAGGGCAGGGGTACCTCCTGTGCGGATCAGTTGTCAAAAGCCCTGGATAAGGCCCTTACATCTTGAAAAAAATGTGATATAATAACGAGAGAGCGGTATGACCGCTCTCTTTTTGAACATTATGGAAGGAGTCCTTATGTTACTTGTTATAGACATGGGAAATACCAATATTGAGCTTGGTGGGTTCGATGGTGATGATATTCTCTTTCGTGAGCGAATATCAACGGATCTGGAAAAAACAGAGCTGGAGTATGCCGTACTTATAAAAACCGTTATTGAGCTATACGGCATTCATGAATCGGATGTTACGGGATGTATCATTTCCTCTGTTGTGCCACCCCTTACCCATATTATCAAGACGGCGGTTAAAAAGATAATCTCAGTAACTCCCATGGTAGTGGGAGCAGGGCTTAAAACCGGTCTGAACATCAAACTGGATGATCCCAGAACCCTTGGGGCAGATTTAGTAGTGGATGCGGTAGCAGGACTTGCAGGTTATGGAGCACCACTTATTATGATCGACATGGGAACTGCCACTACCGTAACTGTTCTTGATAAAAAGGGAGATTATATCGGCGGAGTTATCATGCCCGGAGTTATGGTTTCTCTGGAATCCCTTGTTTCCGGGACATCACAGCTTCCCAGAATATCACTTGCCCTGCCCAAAGCGGTTATCTGTCAGAATACCATGGACAGTATGAAGAGCGGTATTATAAACGGACAGGCTTCCCAGATCGACGGCCTGATACAAAGGTTCGAAGAGGAACTGGGATATCCCTGTAAAAAAGTTGCTACAGGCGGCCTTGCAAAAGTCATCATACCAAGGTGCAAAGAGAATATCATCCTGGACAATGATCTCATCCTGAAGGGACTGAAGGTCATATACGATAAAAACGTAAAACAAAAGAAGCACTGAGGTTCAGTGCTTCCTAATCGAAATAATCCTATCAAGTATTGCATCAGAGACCTCATCTTTAGACATGAGGTCTATTTTTATTGTCTCATCATGGGTGATAAGTGTGATGCGGTTGGTATCTGTTCCAAAGCCGCTGCCAGCTTCCCTAATGGAATTGGCACATATCATATCCGCATTTTTTTTTACCAGTTTAGCCTGAGCGTTATCAATGAGATCCTCAGTTTCCATCGCAAAGCCGCAGATAAACTCATGTCCCTGTCTGTTATGACCGAGGGTTTCAAGTATATCCGTAGTTGCGGAAAACTCAAACATCGGCATTGAGGTGCCTTTTTTGATCTTATGATCACTTACTTGCGAAGGAGTAAAATCAGCAACGGCTGCTGCCATGATGTAGATATCCTGAGCTTTGGCATCTTCCAAAACAGCTTTGGCCATATCTGCGGCAGACAAAACCGATATCAGACTTACTCCCCGTGGCGGTTTAAGAGCCGTTGGACCACTGACCAGAGTGACGTCAGCTCCTCTTCGGGCAGCAGCACGGGCAAGTGCGTATCCCATCTTGCCTGTAGAATGATTGGTTATATATCGAACGGGATCAATGGCTTCGCAGGTAGGGCCTGCGGTTACAAGCACTTTTTGACCGGCCAGATCGTGATCATGACCGATATGAAGCATTATCTCTTCATAAATATCCTCTACAGCGGCAAGCTTGCCTTCTCCGATATCTCCGCAGGCAAGTCTGCCACTGGCGGGAGAGATAAAATTGTAACCAAAACCTGAAAGTCTGGAGATATTATCCTGAACAATTGGATTTTGGTACATATTGGTGTTCATGGCAGGAGCAATAAGCACCGGAGCCTTGGTTGCCATGACGGTAGTACTTGCCATGTCATCTGCTATACCGCATGCAAGCTTGCCGATTATATTGGCGCTGGCAGGAGCAACAACACATATGTCTGCAGACTGGGCAAGACTGATATGCCCGATCTTGAACTCGAAATTACGGTCAAAGCTGTCTATAACACAGCGATTGCCGGTAAGAGCTTCAAAGGTGGTGGGATGAATAAAATTAGTTGCATTCTTTGTCATGATGACATTGATGTTCATCCCGGCTTTTTTCAGCATAGAACAAAGATCCGCCGCCTTATAGGCGGCGATGGATCCTGTTACTATAAGTAAAACATTTTTCATAATTATTTATCGTGTTTGGTGATGACCATGAGGGCAGTACCCACTGCGGAAACGATGATACCGGAAACAATTGCTTCCAGGATACCCTGTCCGAATACGACTCCCATGACGGTTTTGAAAACGTCAGCGACCTGAATACCTGTAGCCTCGGCATAAGCAGAAGCATAGAGTACATAAATGCTGCCCATAACAAGTATGGTATTTATCATGGCGCCACAAACGCCTGCTACAGCGAGAGTAGTGCTTCGGCCGATCTTGCCTGTAAAGATCTTTCTGAGACCGGTATATACAAAGTATGCTCCGATACCAATACAGATACGGGGTACAAAACAGATGAAGATAGTTTTAAATACACCGCCGATACCGTAAGTTGAATATGCAACAATGGGAGAAAAAGCAAATGACATAACGCTGGGATTGAAAGTGTTGTTGATGAAGCTGGTTGCTCCGAAAACACCGCCCAGAAATGCACCCTTTTTGGGCCCTAAAAGAACAGCCCCGATAATAACCGGAATATGCAGCAAAGTGGCTTTAATAATCACCAGATTGATATATCCCAGATTGGGGACAAAGGCCATCATGAGAATGATAGCAGTGAAAAGCGCTGTAAGAACCAGCTCACGAACGCTCGCAGAAACACCGGTGGTATTTTCTTTGGAAATACCGCCTACACCTACTGTAGTATTATTCATATTTACCTCCTGTTTATGTTCCCCCGGGCGCTCTTCACGCCGGCCGTGGCACCTTGCCACGGTAACGGGATACACTACGGAGACGAATATATCATTTAGAAGGATCAAAGTCAATGCCAGATTCGACAAACTTTTGCACTTTACGATATCCCACTGAGGTGGTATAATATACATAAGCATATGGAGGGATAATATATGATGTTATATCACGGCTCAGAAAGCATTATTGAAAAACCGGTATATGGAAAAGGGAAAACCCGTAACGATTATGGAAGAGGTTTTTATTGTACTCAGGACATGGACCTCGCAAGAGAGTGGGCTGTTGACGAGCATAGAGACGGATTTGTAAACACTTATGAGATCGATTTGTCAAAGCTTCGTGTGCTTGATCTTAATTCAGATAATTACTGCGTACTTCATTGGATCACCATGCTTTTACATAACAGGAGTTTTGAATTAGATAGTCCTCTTTCAAGAGAGGCATATCGTTATCTTACAGAAAACTTTTCCGTTGATGTATCCAATATTGATGTCATCAAAGGTTATAGAGCAGATGACAGTTACTTTTCTTATGCTCAGGATTTTATTAATGGAGTTATATCTGTAGCTCAGCTTAATAGAGCAATGCATTTGGGAAGTTTAGGAGAGCAACTCATGCTTCGAAGCAAAAAAGCCTTTAGTTCAATAGTATTTTCCGACAGTGAGGGGGTGTCTTCCCATATATGGTTTGCAAAAAAAGTAGCAAGAGACAGAGCAGCCAGACAGGCTTATTACAATATGAGCAAGGAAGCATATATTAAGGGTGATCTTTATATGATACGAATTATTGATGAGGAGGTTAAGCAGGATGACGAGCGCTTACGATGAGCTTTATCTTAGAAATGCCAGATCATCTCTGGCCAACAGCCTTGATTATGCGGTATATTCACTTGGATATGATCTTGAGGAGTATTATCACATGTTCTTGAGGTGTGATCTTACAGATCGCTTTGAAAAAGGTGATCCATTTCTGGTGTCAGGGCATTCGGGAGTTGAACTCGCTCTTATGGTAGTCGAGAAAAATACCGGTAAATTTGAAGTAAAAGAAAGAATATATCATGATGGCAAAAGCAGAGAGTACTGGTGTGGATGGGCTATCGCTTATTATCAGTGGTATTCTGCTTGCAGCCTCAGACAACTCGAAAAAGAGACACCGATTACTTCAATCTACAGGATGTATGATAAGTATCATGAGATGGATATAATGCATTTTGTAGAGCGTGTCGATGATATGAGACAGGAAAAAAGGGTAGTTACATATCTAAAGCTTATGAGGGAGGCTATCGGCCTTAGTCAGAGTGAACTTTCCAGGCGATCAGGAATTCCGCTTAAGACCTTGCAACATTACGAACAGGGGACCAAGTCTCTTGCCAAGGCTAATGCCTCATATGTATTGGGACTGGCAAGGATACTTGGATGCGAACCGCGGCGACTTATAAGTTGACAAGAAAAATGGGACGATCATTATGAGCGTCCCATTAGTTTTTAATCATTAGTATGTGGAACCAGAAGGAGAGTAGCAATTGAAGCATATAGGAGCGGAAGGAACCGCCAGCCAAGATATACCAAAGCTATGTTTTGTCCATTTAAAAATGCTATTACATTGCAAACGGTGAGGATCATAGCAACAGACCATGTGATCACGATAAGAGTTTTTATGTGACTCTTAGAACAACCCTTCTTGAAAGCGGATGAAAAATCCTTCCATCCTGCGATGAGAAAGATATAAAGGATTTGTACCGCCAGCATAAAGCCCAATGCAGGAAGATCTATCAGTGTGCCGATATCCCCACCTATCAAGAAAAAGTAGAGTGCTGCCACTGCGATCGCTGCAATATACCATATGCATCTTGTTACTTTGTTCATTGTTACATATCCTTTCCTTATTTTTCTACAATAGCTGCCATGGTATCGTAGAATCCCGGGTAAGAAATAGATACGCAGTCGGGATCATCCAGAAAAACCGATGAGTCCGAAACAAGACTTGCTACCGTGAAGGCCATGGCGATCCTGTGGTCGGAAGCGGTGCGGATGGTGCCGCCGCTTAGGGATCTGCCGCCACGGATAGTCATTCCATCGGCATTGGCGGTGACGTCAGCGCCCATGAGTCTGAGATTATCACAGATAGAAGCAATACGATCTGATTCCTTGACCCGGAGCTCAGATGCATCCTTTATAACAGTTTCGCCCTCTGCACATGCAGCCATAACGGCAATGATAGGGATCTCATCGATCAGGGTGGGGATCATATCTCCACCGATCTCAATACCATGAAGCGAAGATGACTTTACAGTTATATCGCTGACGGTCTCTTGGGATATCATTCGTGAGTTTTCAACTATAACACTACCACCCATAAGCTTTGCAACATCAATTATGCCGGAGCGGGTCGGGTTACAGCCCACGTTTTTGATAACAAGCTCTGCATCCGGATGGATAAGAGCGGCAACGATGAAAAAGGCCGCCGATGAGATATCACCGGGTACGACGATCTCCTGAGCTTGCAGATCGGGCTCGGGCAGGATAGTGACTGCGCATCCGTCAGTGGTTATATCAGCACCAAAGGACAATGCCATACGCTCGGTATGATCTCTGGAGAGAGTAGGCTCTGTGACAGTGGTGGGTGAATCAGCATACATACCTGCAAAAAGTATAGAAGATTTGACCTGTGCAGAAGCTACAGGGGAGTTGTAGCTGATACCATGAAGTGGACCGCTTTCATCGGTTCCGCCTATCATAAGGGGAGCACATCCGTTGCCGGATTTGCTCATAATGGAAGCACCCATTTGTGACAAAGGCTCTATGATACGTTTCATAGGCCTTTTTTCTATGGACTTATCTCCGGTGATGGCTGATGAAAAACTCTGACCGCAAAGTATGCCGGAGAGAAGTCTGGTGGTTGTTCCTGAGTTTCCGGTATAAAGTATGCTGGACGGATTTCTTAAACCATGGAGTCCGACACCGGACACAAGTACCTCATCCTCTGTCATGGTAACCTCCACACCCATCTGTCTCATGCATGAGATGGTGGAGTGGCAGTCGTCACTGCTTAGGAAGCCTTTGATGGATGTAGTTCCTGATGCCAGAGAACCGAGAAGTATGGCCCTGTGAGATATGGACTTGTCACCGGGAACAGTTATTTCGCCTTTGATTTTTTTGGTTGTATGAAAGCTGCAGATCATGTTTTACCTTTTTTCGTGGATGATGTAATTGTGTCTTTTGAGTAGTTCTATGGAGCGCTCCAGGGAGGTTTCGTCATACATTTCAACCTGAAGCACGCCTTCTTCAAACTCTCTGTTGTGAACGATCCCGATATTTTTGATGCTCAGGCCGCTGGCAGCGAGAATAGCCGCAACTGCGGCAATCTGTCCGGCCTCGTCAAACAGGTCGCAAAAGAAGGAATAAGATGGTGTAAGCGCGCCTTTTTTCTTAACAGACAGGGAATCTCTATAGTCCTTAGCACTTGAAAAAAGATCCCGTATCGAATCATAGTCATCGGCAAGGAGAGCCCTTTGAAAGTCATTCAGGCTGCCGGTATAGAGGTCGATCAGCTTGATGACCTCAGTTTTATTTGCCCGAAGTATATGCTCCCACATAACGGGAGACGAAGATGATATTCTGGTAATATCGCGAAAACCGCCGGCGGCGATCATCTTGAGTAGTTCATCATCGGTTTCATTGGCAGAGACCGTATTGACAAGAGCAGCCGATACTACGTGGGGCAGATGAGAAATGGCGCCTGTGGCAAAGTCGTGAAGCTCGGGAGTGAGCGAGAGCATCACGGGTCCCAGGGGTTTGATAAAATCATGAAGCATCCGAAGCTTTTCTTTTGCTTTTTCATCTTCGGCTGTCAAAATGTAATATGCATTGACAAGGAGTGAGGGTGATGAATGGTCATAGCCGATTTTTTCGGAGCCTGTCATGGGATGACCACCCACAAAGGATCCAGAGAGTCCCAGCTCATCGGCACGGATGTGGATATCGCCTTTTACGCTGCCCACGTCAGTGATGATGGTATCAGGTCCCACCAGAGGAGCTATCTGTCCAAGGTAGTCCGAATTGATACCAACCGGAGCACAAAGGAATACGATATCGGACTTACAAAGATCCCTTAGTTCAAGCTTTACTCCGTTATCGGACACACCGTCTTTATGGGCTTTTTCTATAGTTTCTTCATGCCCCGCATGTGTATAAATATGTATGTCGGGATAGGTCTCGCGGAGAGCTTTGGCAATGGAGCCGCCTATCAGCCCAAGTCCGAGAAAACTGACGGATTTAATATTCATCTTATTTATCCTCTGAAAAATATATAAAGTTACGGCTTCATATTATAAATGAAAGTAGATTCAGATTTATTTGCCTTTTTGCATAAAATAATGTTGTGGTTGGGTCGGTTATTTGGTAAAATATAACTGTTTTTGAACAATCTTGGTTTCGGTGTCAAAAGACAGACCTGCCGTTTTGCTTGCAAAAGGCTATTTGACTTTATGACACTTTTACAATTGGGGAAGAAAGGGGTATACATCATGAAAGTTTACACAACAGAGAAAATCCGTAACATTGCGCTTATCGGCCATGGAGGCAGCGGTAAGACCCAGCTGGCAGAATCCATGGCATTTCTTTCAGGCATCATCAACCGTGCCGGAAAGCCTGAGGATGGCAATACCATCAGTGATTTTGAGGCACAGGAAAAAAAGCGCGTCATGTCCATTCGGACCTCTCTTATTCCAATTGAGTGGGAAGACCACAAGATCAATGTCTTAGATGCACCGGGATCCATCGATTTCATCGGTGAGGCTGAGGAGGCTCTTTCTGCAGCTGATGCTGCCATCATCGTTGTTTCCGGTAAGAACGGAGTTGAGCCCGGCACCCGTCGTGCATGGGATATGTGCGAGAAGTATCATCTTCCCCGTATGTTTTATGTAAGCCAGATGGATATCGACGAGGCCAGCTACCGCGAGGTTATCGAGAACCTTCAGGAGCTTTACGGCAAAAAGATAGCTCCCTTCCATCTTCCCATCAGATCCGGCGGAGAGTTTACCGGTTATGTCAATGTCATTCAGCAGAGAGCAAAAGCCTGGAAGGCAGACGGCACCGTTGAGCCCTGCGATATTCCCGATTATTCACAGGAGTATCTGGAGCAGTACAGAGAAGCACTTATGGAGTCCATCGCTGAGACCAGTGAGGAGTTCATGGACCGCTATTTTGGCGGAGAGTCTTTCTCTGATGATGAGATCCGTCAGACACTTCGTGTCAATATCAAGGAGGGTGGTATCGTTCCCGTACTTATGGGATCATCCACTCTTTCCAGAGGAGTATTTACTCTGCTTGTAGATATCATTAAGTATTTCCCTTCACCCGAGGATCGTGAGTGCACAGGTATTAATGCCACCACCAATGAGACCTTTGAAGCAAACTATGATTTCTCAAAGGCAAAGAGTGCATATGTTTTCAAGACCATAGTAGATCCTTTTGTAGGAAAGTATTCCCTCATCAAGGTAAACTCAGGTGTTCTTAAGACGGATGATACACTTTACAACCATCACAAGAGTACAGAGGAGAGGATCGGTAAGCTCTATGTACTTTGCGGCTCAAAGGCTACAGAAGTACCTGAGCTTCATGCAGGTGATATCGGAGCCCTTTCCAAGCTTCAAAAGACATCCACCACGGATTCTCTTTCCACAAAGGCTAACCCCATCCTTTATATCAGGGCATCCATACCTACACCTTATACATATATGAGGTATCAGGTTCCCAAAAAGGATGATGTGGACAAGGCAGCTGCGGCACTTGGCAGGATCATGCAGGAGGATCTCACAGTCAAGACAGTTAATGATTCCGAGAATCACCAGACCTTGATTTACGGTGTTTCGGATCAGCATATTGAGATCATAAAGGATCAGCTTCTTGAAAAATACAAGATCGAGATCGAGCTTTCAAAGCCAAAGGTAGCATATAAGGAGACTATCCTGGGCAAGAGCGATACAGAGTATAAGTATAAAAAGCAGTCGGGAGGTCACGGCCAGTACGGACACGTTAAGATGACCTTTGAGCCTCTTGGCTCCACTGAGGAGGCATACGAGTTTACGGAAAGCGTAGTTGGCGGCTCTGTACCCAAGAATTATTTCCCGGCGGTTGAAAAGGGAATCGCGGAGAGCGTTCTTGCAGGACCTCTTGCGGCTTATCCCGTAGTCGGTGTCAAGGTTAACCTTTATGACGGATCATATCATGCAGTTGATTCATCAGAGCAGGCTTTCAAGAAGGCTACATCTATGTGCTTCAAAAAGGGAATCATGGAGGCAAAGCCTATCCTGCTTGAGCCCATCGCCCTGCTCAAGGTCGTAGTTTCTGACTCTAAGACCGGTGATGTTATGGGAGACCTTAACAAGCGCCGTGCCCGTGTTAACGGAATGAATGCTATAGGAGGCGGCAAGTCTGAGGTGGAGGCTGAGATCCCTTACTCAGAGCTTTACGGTTACGGCACTACACTTCGTTCCATGACAGGAGGCGAGGGTGACTACTCATATGAGTTCTGCCGCTACCAGCAGGCTCCTCATGATGTTCAGGAGGCTGAGGTTGAGCGCAGAGCAGAGAAGGTTAAGGCCGGCGAAGAAGACGCGTAAAATACAGTTTTTTAGAGGGGATGCACTTGGTGCATTCCTTCTTTTTTTATTGACAAAAAAATAACAGACGTATAGAATTTATCATAGTGTGTTCAAATGGAGGAATTATACTATGGCAAAAACCTACAATCATAAGGCAGTTGAGAGAAAATGGCAGAAGTACTGGGAGGAAAACGAGACTTTTAAGACAGATGTCTGGGACTTTTCCAAACCTAAGTATTACGCATTGGATATGTTTCCGTATCCTTCAGGAGTAGGACTTCATGCAGGTCATCCCGAGGGTTATACGGCTACAGATATCATGTCCAGGATGAAGAGGATGCAGGGTTACAACGTTCTCCATCCCATGGGATATGATTCCTTTGGTCTGCCGGCTGAGCAGTATGCGGTTACAACAGGTAATCATCCTGCCGGTTTTACAGAGGAGAATATCAAGACCTTTTCAAAGCAGCTTAAGGAACTGGGCTTTGATTATGACTGGTCCAAGATGGTTGCTACTTCTGATCCCGAGTTTTATAAGTGGACCCAGTGGATCTTTAAAAAGCTTTATGAGGCAGGCTATGCAAAGCATATTGACATGCCTGTTAACTGGTGTGAGGAGCTGGGTACCGTTCTTTCAAATGATGAGGTCATCGACGGAAAGAGTGAGCGCGGCGGTTATCCTGTTGTTAAAAAGATGATGAAGCAGTGGGTCATCGATCAGCAGGCTTTTGCTGAGGAACTTTTGGACGGCCTTAATGAGATCGATTGGCCTGAGTCTACCAAGGAGATCCAGAGAAACTGGATCGGACGTTCCACCGGTGTTGAGGTTGATTTTCAGATAGTAGGTGGCGGTCAATTCTCAATCTTTACCACCTGTATCGAGACCATCTACGGTATCACCTTTATGGTACTTGCACCCGACGGAGATATAACAGCATCTCTTTTGGACAGAGTTGAAAACAGAGATGAGGTTCAGGCATACATAGATGAGACTGCTAAAAAGAACGACCTTGATCGTACAGATCTTAATAAGACAAAGTCCGGATGCCCTCTTAAGGGAGTATATGCCATTAATCCCGTAAACGGTAAGGAAGTACCTCTTTATATAGGAGATTTCGTTCTTGCAAGCTATGGAACCGGAGCGGTTATGGCTGTTCCTTCCCATGATCAGAGGGATTTTGAGTATGCTCAGGTCCATGGACTTGAGTATATCCAGGTCATCGAGCATGAGGGCGTGAGCGTTGCCGAGCATGCCTATGAAAAGCAGGATTATCTGGGCAAGGGTGCAAAGCTTATAAATTCAGCCGAGTTTGACGGCCTTACCGTAGAAGAAGCAAAGCCTGCCATCACCAAAAAGCTTGTAGATATGGGCATTGCCAGGGAAAAGGTCAACTACCATTTCCGCGAGTGGATCTTTGCCCGTCAGAGATACTGGGGAGAGCCTGTTCCCTGTGTATATAAGGAGGATGGTGCTATAGAGTTCCTTCCTGATGAGGAGCTTCCTGTAGTCCTTCCCGAGCTGGAGGATTACAAAGGCAAGAACGGTCAGGCACCGCTTGAGAATGCCACTGAGTGGAAGCAATATGACAAGGACGGTATAAAGGGAGTTCGTGAGACCTCCACCATGCCCGGATCAGCCGGATCCTCCTGGTACTATTTCAGATATATCGATCCCCACAATGACAAGGAATTTGCAGATCAGAAGCTTCTGGAGCACTGGATGCCTGTAGATCTTTATGTGGGCGGCCCCGAGCACGCAGTCGGACATCTGATCTATTCACGTATTTGGAACCGTTTCCTTTATAATCAGGGCCTTTCGCCTGTAAAGGAGCCATTTAAAAAGCTTGTTCATCAAGGAATGATCCTCGGTGAGAACGGCATCAAGATGGGTAAGCGTTTCCCCGAGTTTGTTGTAAATCCCAGCGATATCGTTGAGGAGTACGGTGCAGATACACTTCGTCTTTATGAGATGTTTATGGGACCTCTTGAGGTTTCAAAACCCTGGAACAGCGACGCTGTGGCAGGTGCCAAGAAGTTCATCAACCGCGTTTATACCTTCTTCGGAGAGCCTGAGAATCTTACCGGAGAGAGCGGTGGTGCACTTGAGAAGCTTTACCATCAGACAGTCCGCAAAGTAACAGGAGACTTTGAAGCCCTTGGTTTTAATACAGCTATTTCCCAGATGATGATCTTTGTAAATGCCGTATATAAGGAGGGCAAGTGCCCCAGAGAGTATGCAGAGGGATTTGTAAAGATGTTCTCATGCATCTGTCCTCATGCAGGTGAGGAGATCTGGGAGCTTATGGGACACAGCGATACCATAGCATACGAGTCATGGCCCGTATTTGATGAGGCCAAGTGTGTTGAGGATACAGTAGAGATCGGTGTTCAGGTCAACGGCAAGGTAAAAGGTACGGTTTCTCTTTCCAAGAATGCAGCTCAGGATGAGGCAATTGCCGCAGCCAAGGAGATGCTGGGTGACAAGCTGGCCGGAAACATTGTAAAAGAGATCTACGTTCCCGGTAAGATCATCAACATCGTTGTAAAGTGATCTTATTACAGGAGTTGAAAATGAAGAAAAAGCTTAGTGACAATGCAAGGTTCTTTATCTGGGCGGGGCTTATACTGACGGCCCTTATCGTCTGGAGAGTTCTTATGTACTTTATGTAAACGGAGGGATTATGGCTAAAATACAGATGACAACACCCCTGGTGGAGATGGACGGCGATGAGATGACCAGAGTTCTCTGGCAGATCATAAAGGATGAGCTTATCCTTCCTTTTGTCGACCTCAAGACAGAGTATTACGATCTTGGACTTAAAAAGAGAGACGAGACAGATGATGAGATCACTCGTCAGTCTGCTGAAGCTACTAAAAAATACGGAGTTGCGGTTAAGTGTGCCACCATCACACCCAACGCTGCAAGAGTAGAGGAGTACAGCCTGAAGCGTATGTATCCTTCACCCAACGGAACCATCAGGGCTATCCTGGATGGTACCGTATTCCGTGCCCCCATCCTTGTAAAAGGTATCGAGCCCTGTGTTAAGAACTGGAAAAAGCCCATTACCATCGCCCGTCATGCATACGGAGATGTATATAAGGCATCAGAAATGAAGATCCCCGGTGCAGGTAAGGTGGAGCTTGTTTACACCGCTGCAGACGGACATACCGAGTCTGTTCTCGTACATGAATTTGACGGCCCCGGCATTGTTCAGGGCCAGCACAATCTTAATGGTTCGATAGAGAGCTTTGCAAGAAGCTGCTTTGAGTATGCGCTTGGAGAAAAGCAGGATCTTTGGTTTGCAACCAAGGACACCATTTCCAAGCAGTACGATCACAGTTTCAAGGATATCTTCCAGGAGATCTTTGATGAAGAGTATAAGGATAAGTTTGATGCGGCAGGTATAGAGTATTTCTATACACTTATTGATGATGCTGTAGCCAGAGTAATGAAGTCCGAGGGCGGATTTATATGGGCCTGCAAGAACTATGACGGAGACGTTATGAGTGACATGCTTTCAAGCGCCTTTGGCAGCCTTGCAATGATGACATCCGTACTTGTTTCACCTCAGGGTTACTTTGAGTACGAAGCAGCGCACGGCACCGTTCAGCGCCATTATTACAAGCATCTTAAGGGAGAGGAAACATCAACCAACTCAGTTGCCACCATCTTTGCCTGGAGCGGAGCCTTCAGAAAGCGTGCGCAGCTTGATAATCTTCCCGAGCTTGAAAAGTATGCCGATGAACTTGAGCGTGCAACCATCGCAACCATCGAGTCCGGAAAGATGACCGGCGACCTGGCACGTATCACCACCATGCCGAATCCTACTGTTTTGAATAGTAGAGACTTTATTTTGGCTATTAGAGACAATATGAAAATTAGTTAAGCCGTTATCCGGACAGTAGTTTCCCGGCGCGAGCGTGGAGAGGTGGCCGGCCGAGGAGCTGCTGCACCGCAGGTCGGAGTGGAGTCCACGCGGGAGCCGGGCACCAGTGTATATAGGCTTAACGTATTAGTATTATTATGTTACTTACAGTTTCAAACATTTCAAAAGAATATCCGGGCAATGAGCTCTTTTCAGGCGTTTCTTTTCTCGTAGACAAAGGCGAGAAGGTAGCCATCACCGGCAACAACGGCTGTGGAAAGAGTACCCTCCTCAAGATCATTGTAGGAGATGAGACACCCGATACCGGGGATATCCAGTTTGCAAAGGATACCAGTTTCGGGTACTTATCTCAGTATCAGGAGGAGGATGCTTCCTGTAATATCTATGATTATGTTATAGGAGCCAGACCGGAGATCCTTGAGGCTGAGGAGCGCCTTGCTCAGATGGAAGAGCAAATGGCGCTTCTTTCTGAAAACGAGATCCACAGCCATATGGAATCCTATGAAAAAAGGCGCCACATTTTTTCTGCCATGGGAGGAGATTCCTATCGCAGTGAAGCTGTGGGAGTCCTCAAAGGACTGGGGTTTTCTGAGGATGAGTTTTCCAAGGACGTAAGCAAGCTCTCGGGCGGACAAAAGACGAGGGCTGCTTTGTCGCGTCTTCTTTTAAAAAAGCCGGATATCCTGTTTCTTGATGAGCCTATCAATCACCTGGATATCGCTGCCATAGAGTGGCTTGAGGGCTTTCTTAAAAACTATCAGGGTGCAGTTATCATAGTTGCCCATGACAGATATTTTCTGGATCGCGTTGTAAGTCGTATTTTGGACTTATCAGAACACGGAATAAGAGATTATAAAGGAAACTATACGGAATTTGTAAGGCAAAAGGAGATTTACCTTATAGCCCGCAATTCCGAGTACGAAAAGCAGCAGAAAAAGATAGCCCATGAAAAGGCCGTAATAGAAAAACTTCGCAGGTTTAATCGTGAAAAATCCATAAAACGGGCGGAGAGCCGTGTTAAAAAGCTGGATAAGATAGAGCTGATCGAAAAGCCCGTGGAGGAAAACGACTCAATGTCTCTTTCTCTTTCTTCCGGAAAGAGGAGCGGTGAGGATGTTCTTGATATAACCGGGCTTTCAAAAAGCTATTCGGACAGGAGTCTGTTTTCGGACATCGATATTCATATTACACGGGGGGAGCGTGTTGCCTTAATAGGAGAAAATGGTATCGGAAAGTCCACTATCCTCAAGATAATCAACGGTCAGGTGCCGGCGGACTCCGGAACGGTAATGATAGGTGCCAATGTCAGCATAGGCTATTATGATCAGGAACAGCAGCTTTTTGATGATTCCAAGACTCTTTTTCAGGAGATGAGTGATTCTTATCCCGGACTTGATAATACCAAGATAAGAAACGTTCTTGCTGCCTTTTTGTTCACCGGAGATGACGTTTTTAAGCGGATCGGTGATCTTTCGGGAGGTGAGAGGGGCCGGATTTCCCTGGCAAAGCTTATGCTTAGGAGCGCAAACCTTTTGATCCTTGACGAGCCCACCAACCATCTGGATATGCAGTCCAAGGAGATACTGGAAAATGCCCTTTCGATCTATGACGGGACCATCTTTTTTGTATCTCATGACAGATATTTTGTTAACAGCGTAGCTGACAGGATACTAGAACTTACTTCCCGGGGGCTTCGCGTATTTTACGGAAACTACGATTATTATCTTTCTAAGAGAGACGAGATAGGAAGTACGGTTTCAGACAGTGATACGTCTGACACGGTCAGTGAGTCCGAAAGCGGACCGGTAGATCAGTCGGCGGGAAGACTTAGCTGGGAAGAAAGCAAGCGTATCGAGGCTGAAAAAAGAAAAAAGGAAAAGCAGCTTCTTGCAGTTGAAGAGCGTATCGGTGAGCTTGAGGAGGAAAAGGACAGTATCACAGAAAAAATGTCCCTTCCGGAAAACGCAACCAATTCCGCAAAGCTTAATGAATTCGGAGAGAGACTTTCACTTATTGACGAGGAACTGTCAGGCTTGTATGATGAATGGGAGAGCCTTTCGGAGTAGATAATATGGAAAAAGGAATATCACAGGCGGTTATCCGCAGGATGCCAAGATACTACAGATATCTGGATGAGCTTTTGGAAGCCGGCGTTGAACGTATCTCGTCGGGGGAACTTTCCAAGATCATGCATGTAACTGCCTCGCAGATCAGACAGGATCTTAATAATTTCGGAGGCTTCGGTCAACAGGGTTATGGATACAATGTCAGTTATCTTCATGAGGAGATAGGTCGTATCCTGGGACTGAGCATGGAGCACAGGCTGATCGTGGTGGGTGTCGGAAATCTCGGCCATGCCATAGCAAACTACATAATAAACGGAGATAATTCTTTTAAAACAGTGGGGCTTTTTGATGCAGATCCCGGCAAGACCGGACAAAAGGTTTGCGGCATACCTATTATGGGTGTGGAGGCTCTTGAGGATTTTCTCAGGGATGAGCCGGCAGATATTGCGGTTTTATCACTTCCTAAGGAGGAGGCGGTAGCTGTTGCCGACAATCTTGTTGCTTTAGGAGTTCGTTCTTTTTGGAATTTTGCTCACGTTGATCTTGAACTACCGGGTGATGTGGTTGTGGAAAATGTTAATCTTTCGGAGTCACTTATGTACCTGTCATACAGGATGACGGAGGGTGTATAGATTGAATAATGAAAGTATTGTTAATGCTCTAAAAGGAGTCAAGGTTCCGATCCTTGTGCTCGATCAAAAGTGGCATAGGCTTTTTGCTATTGGCGGTAAACCTGAGGGTGTCAAGCAAAAGGAGCAGGAGCTAAATGAACTCCTGGCACGTCAGGGTAAGGTCAATCAGGAACTTAAGGAGCTGAAAAAGCTGAAAAGCAAACTGATGCAGGGTATAGTTGCTCACATGGATGAGGCAGATGCGGCAGCTGAGCCACAGGACAAAACTACCCTTGATCAGAACAAAAAGCTTATCGAGGAGACCAATGAGCGTATTGCGGCCAACGAGGATGAGCAGCTTGAGCTTCCCAAGATGATCCAGAAGGTCAATATCGAACTGATGATGCTTACCATGGATTACACCTATGATAAGATGAGGACCAATACCAACGAGATCAATGAGATCGCCGAGTGGATAGCCCAGGTTCGTGTGGATCTTAAGAAAAATATCATCAAAAAGCAAAATAGAGAGATCAATAACAGAGAGATCTATTCCTATATGCATGATATTTTCGGACCCGGCGTGGTTGCGCTGTTTGATCTTACCAACGGAGGCGGTGACATAGCTCTTGTAAGCAAGGATTCCGCCGGTGTTTCCGTAGAAGATGAAATGAAAAAGGTAACTGAGGAAGGTAAAAAGGAAAAACAAAAGCCTTTTGAGAATTTTGAGGCATAGTTATGAAAGCTTTACTTGATTCAAAACAAATGAAGGACGTGGACAGCCGCACTATCAAGGAAAGGCATGTACCCGGACTTCTTCTTATGGAACGGGCAGCTCTTTTTGCCTGTAATATAATTACAGAGATGATCGATCCCGGTGAGAGTGTTCTGGTATTGGCCGGAGCCGGCAACAATGGAGGAGATGGCATAGCTATTGCCAGGATCCTTCATGCTGAGGGTATTCCCGTTGCCGTGATCCTTGCGGGAAATCGTGATAAGGCCAGCAAGGATAACAAGGCACAGCTTGAAATGGCTGAGTCTTACGGAGTTCCTTTTTTGGAAGATGCTGAAAGTATGTCGTCTTTCGGACTTATTGTGGATGCCCTTGTGGGAGTAGGCGGAAGCGGAAGCCTCAGGGATGACGCTGCAGCTCTTGTTTCTGCAGCAGATCTGTTACCTGTAAAAAGAGTGGCAATTGATATGCCTTCCGGTGTTTCCTGTGATGACGGAAGTGTTAGCGGACCTGCATTTATGGCAGACGTTACCATAACTTTCGGATACGAAAAGGTTGGGATGCATCTTTATCCGGGCAGATCCTATTGCGGTCGGATACTTCGTGACAGGCTTGGTATGCCGGAAAACTTTCTTCCGGATCCGGACAGCGTTCTTTGGGCACTTGAAAAGTCTGATATCAGACGACTTGCCCCTGCCAGGATGGATGATTGTCACAAGGGAGATATGGGCAAGGTCCTGGTGATCGCCGGTAGCAGCGGTATGGCCGGGGCTGCTTATCTTGCGGCGGCAGGTGCTTTTTCTGCCGGATGCGGTATGGTCAGGATAGCTTCATGTGAAGATAACAGACAGATCCTTCAGTCCCTTATACCTGAGGCAATGTTTACCTCTCTCGATATCGAAACCTATGAGGACAAGCTTGATGAGTGCTTCGAGTGGGCAGATGCGGTTGTTATCGGACCGGGGCTTGGAGATTCATTGTTTTCCCTCAACGTTCTGGGATTTGTTCTTTCAACAACAACACTTCCGGTAACTGTTGATGCGGACGGTCTGAATCTTTACTCACGTATAAAGTGTAATATAGCTTCCAGAGATGTTGTTTTCACACCACATATGGGAGAGTTTGCAAGACTTACCGGTATAAGCCCCGGGGAGATCGCTGCAGAGCGGATCGCATTGGTTCGGGATCAGGCAACCTCTTATCATGTTCATATGGTGCTTAAGGATGCTTCGACCCTTGTATTTACTGCCGGTGGAAGAGGATATATCAGTACAAGCGGCAACAGCGGAATGGCAGTGGCCGGTTCAGGTGATGTACTTTCAGGCGTGATAACCGCTCTTATGGCCAGGGGTATCAACTCTTCCGTAGCAGCGCCCCTTGGCGTTTATCTTCATGGTCTTGCAGGCGATGCCGTAAGGAGCGAACGATCCGCAGAGTCCATGAGGGCCATAGATATTGTCAATGGTTTGGATAGGATTTGGCAGGAAGTTTAGAATGGATAAAAAGAGATTACTTGCAAAGATTGATCTGGATGCTATCGATCATAATATAGAGGAAGTGTCAAAAAGACATCCGGGTAAACCCCTTATGTATGCCGTACTTAAAGCTGACGGTTATGGACACGGAGCTGTGCCCATTGCAAAAAGCCTGGAGGACAATGAGCTTATTTACGGTTATGCGGTTGCAACTACCGAGGAGGCTTTTGAACTCAAAAATGCGGGGATGAAAAAACCGGTATTGATCCTCGGATATA
>JAEELH010000239.1 GCA_016288825.1 Lachnospiraceae bacterium
ACAATGCAATACCAGGTCTCCCTCCTCATATGCTCTTTTTTCAAGTGCGAACATGGAAGAAAAAACCGTATCAAGCCCCAAAAGATCGCTGTAAGCTTTATCCAGTTCAATACTGATATTATTATCAGGCAGCTCCGTATATCGGCCGTAGAATCCTTCTCTTCCCCGGGCTGCAAGTAGTCTCATTTCGTACTCGCCCTTTTTATAAACCCTGATATCTTCTCTTTCAGCAACGGTTTCCCAGCCTTGAGGCGTATCCTCTTCCAAAACAGGGATATCTGTCAGGGTTATCCGATACCTGTACTGAGATTCTTCGTCTATCGCTTCTTTCGGGTCTTCAAAAAGCGCAAAGTTTTTCGGGAAATCAAGATTGTCCGGATACTCTACCGAAAACATTATATTGGAAATCTTAAAGTACGATCTCATACTTATCTACACACTCCGGATCACAGTTTTATAAGTTCAAAACAGCGTTCTGCCAGATCACACAGATACTCATATCTTCCATCCTCAGTTTGAATCTCCGTATCGCAATTGGCAACGCAAATGCGACAAAGCGGTCTCAAATGACAACTTCTGCACTTTTCGTCAATATGGAGGCTTCGAGAAATATCTGTCAGTTCTTTCCATGCGAAGTAGAATCCCTTTTCAAACACCGGAACATCCAAAGTGTTTTGCATGACACAGGGTTTCATCATCCCCTGCCAACTGATAGTAAATGAACACGTTGCTGCCATACAAACTATGTCCGGATCCGTACTTGTTTCCGACCTTCGGATCTTTATCAGATCGTTCATGGAAATCCTGTAATGATCATATCCATCCCCTATGGCGCGGATCAGATTCTTGTGCCAAATATCTGCTGCCTCATCAGGTGTCAATCGTTCGAATCCCATATTCTGCGGTGATGGATACATATAGGACTCGATATTCACCGGAACTCCCAACTCATCTGCCAGCGCCAGAACATCATCTATATCACCCACGTTTTCCGGCGTAGCACTGTAGTTAAGCTTAACATCTACTCCCCTGGACTTCAGCAGTCTGACCGCACTAACAGTTTTTTCATATCCGTCCCTGTAACCGCAAAGCCGCTCATAGGTATCGCCGTCCCTGCCATAGAGTGTGATATTGATGCGTCTCGGCTTGTTTTCACCAAAATAATCTGCCCACTCACTGTCTATAAGAGTACCGTTGGTATTGACAGTCAGTATCATCCCCAACTGCCTAAGGCCCTCATAAACTTTTTTAAAGTCAGAATAAAGCAGAGGCTCCCCTCCGGTTAACAGTAAAAAGAGAGTCCCTGCTTTTTTCATATCTTCTGCAAGATCGAGCCACTCGTCTGCGCTGCGGAGTCCGCCCAGAGACTTGACCTCCTCCGGGGACTTTTTAACATAACACATCCGGCATGACATATTGCAAACCGGGAGCAACTCAATGCTGCCATTGATCGGTATGTGATCCCGTGCCGAGCTTCTTATAATGGCAAGCTCCGACCCGGAAGCATCCTGCATCTCGTTCATTTATTCCTCTCTGACAGCTTTCATTTCTTTTTTGTTATCATACATGGCCTTATCTGCCCGGCGGAAGATACTCATCACGTCGGGATCAATATTCATATCATACTCTGCGTATCCGATGGCCGCTGAAATACGATCCCAAGGCTGAAGAGATTCATCGCTTCCATACTCATCAAGCTTAGCTTTGAACTGAGCCATAAGTTCGTCCTTACGGGCATGATCTCTACCCTTGATGACAACGACAAACTCGTCTCCGCCGATCCTGAAAACAGGACAGTGTGAAAAGGTAAGGCAGATATGCTCACAAAGCTTTATGATGGCACGATCACCATATTCATGGCCGTAAGTGTCGTTGATCTTTTTGAGGAAATTAAGGTCTATCATGGCTATACCAAAGACCATCTCCTCTCTAGCCATATCACGCTCAAGTCTGGTAACGTACTCCTCATATCCCTTTTTATTACGGACATTGGTAAGGCCATCCTTGTTGGCCATGTACTGCATATCATCAACTTTTTTCTCAGCATCCGCAATGGCATCCACATACTCACTAATGCTTTCTGTCATAGTCCTGACAGCATCGGCAAGCGTCTCCACCTCGTTGTGAGTATGTATCTCCGGATCATCGTATTTTAGTTCCCTTTTATTTCTCTGACCTGAACATCTGGCAGAATAATCTGAAACTGCAGTCTGCAGTTTTAATATGGGTGACATGATATAATGGTCAGCCCAAAGGATAAAGCAAATAACAAATATGATACCAAGAGCAAAAACAATTGCCGAGTTCTGGATCGCCGACCTCATGATCGTATCCAAAATACTGGACATCTCAATATCACAACAAAGGATACCATAAGCCTCCCCCGAAGAGTCCCTAAGAGTTTTTGCGCCGGTATAATCATACCCCCACTCTGTAGGATCCTCAAAAAAGACATAGTCATCGCCGCTCATGATATCAAAAAGCTGACGAACCGTGGCCTCTTCGTACTCGTCCGTGGAAGTCCAACCAAGCCACAAACACTCCTCCGGCTCATTGATCCTGTCCTCGGTAGTCTCTCCCGATATGATACTCATGATATTGTATTTGCCGTCAACAACCTGCGGCCTGAGAACATAAAGAGCATGGATCTCCATACCATTCATAAGCGAATCCATGTAATCTCGAAGTTCATAAAACTTGTCGCTCTCCTTAAGTGTATCCGTACACTCCCTCAGATCGTCATTATCGATCCTGGCAAGAGTCAGATCCAAAATCTCGTGGATGTATGCCTTATAATCATCATAAAAAGCACGGCGATAATTAACATAGTTAAAAACGCTGCTGAGGATGCCCATTATAAGGATAAAAACAATTGTGCCCGTAAGAATAACGGCCTTAAGTGAATGTTTTTTCATATTCACCTCTGCTATCAAAAAGCATACGAAATGCGACTATACTATATTTTATCAATATTTTTTTAAAAAAGCCACCCTATTTATCCCGGCTCGGCTTAACCCTGAGACTCCTTAGGTACTGCTTATGCTCATCCGGTACCCTGTAGCTTTCAATGGATTTCTGGATAGCCTTATTATGCGTCCAATCATCAAGTCTCTTTCCTTCAATAAATGGAAGTACGATCTCGTACTGCTTGGCCAGCGCCGTAGCAAAATACCAGGCTATCATCATATTCACATAGTATTCATCTGATCTTAGCACTGCTACCATTTCCGGATACTTAGGATCAAAATCTTCGTCCAGAAAATGTTCCATCAACATACCTACACCAAACCTGATGGTATAGGGCGCATCCGAAGCAATCCAATCTGTGATCTGCTCAAGCAGTTCGGGTCTGTGCTTTTTAAAAACCTTTGGAGACATCTGATCGCAGGTAGCCCAATTGTCTACATAGGGAAGAAAACTATGGAGTCTCTGAATACATGCCACATAATCCTTCATTCCGGAAAGGATAAAAGCATGAAGTTGATTTTCCTCAAAAAAACCGTGAGGAAGATCATCCAGAAATACATCCACATCGTCTCTCTTTGCAAGTTCTTTTGCCAGCGATCTGAGCGCCGGTGTTCTGACTCCGATAATGGACTCCGGATCTACGTTGGGTATTATCTTGATCTGCATCTCACGATACTTTTCGTCCTGAAGTTCTGACAGTCTGCTTTTTATATCCTCAAAAATACTCATTTAGAGTCTCCTTTCAACAGTTTTCCTATATAATTAAATTTAGGAAAATGGGGCTTGCATTTTATTTTTCGATGTGTTAAAATATCATCTGCTTGATGCGAATGGGAACTTAATACGTTCGTGTCGGGAGTACGTGTGCGTAGCTCAGCTGGATAGAGCACTTGGCTACGGACCAAGGTGTCGGGGGTTCGAATCCTCTCGCGCACGTGTAATAATAAAAAGGCTCGGGATTACATCCCGGGTCTTTTTATTATTCCGAGCCCGCGGACTCTTCGAGCCCGGGGTTCGGTCTCCGCTCCGCTCCGGTCGGCGGCAACAGCGGTCCACCGGACCGCGCCGCCCTCTCGCGCACTTACGCGTCGGTCGGTTCGACGGGAAAAAGGTCCACCGGACCTTTTTCTGGATCCGTCTCACCCTCTCGCGCACTCACATACCACTCCTCCGCTCCGGTCGGCGGCAACAGCGGTCCACCGGACCGCGCCGCCCTCTCGCGCACTTATTTACTATCCCTTTTTCCCTTAATTATTGCTGCAGCGCAGATCGCGAGGGAGAACGCGCCTCCAATGATAAGCGAAACCTCATACGGAAGTCCGAATCCGATCTTGGCTCCCATGATATACGCACAGGTTATAAATGCGTAAAACGCCAAAGGGATCAGCGGGATCCACAGGAACTTCGCTTTTTCGTGACGCATCAGCCAGATCAAAATGGATGACAGAGCAAATATGGACAACGTCTGATTTGACCATCCAAAGTATCTCCAGATCGTATTGAATCCGCTGGGATCATTTTTCGCAAATATGAGAACAATATAAGCTATGGCAAATACCGGCAGCGCCAAAAAGATCCTCTTTTTACTGCTGTCCTGCTTAATGTGGAAAGTATCAGCAAGGATCAGCCTAAGAGACCTCAGCGCCGTATCTCCCGAAGTTATGGGAAGTAGTATGACTCCGATGATCGCAATAAGACCTCCAACCGGGCCAAGCATGTTCTTGCAGACAACTCCAACTACAGAGGTGGCCGATATCTGTTGGAGCGTTCCTCCCACATTTGCGAAGTATGCCCAGCCGCCATCTGTAAGTTGCATGGTGATACCCGCATTTTCTGCGCCAAGTCCTATCATCGCCATAGTACCTGCAGCCCAGACCATTGCTATAAATCCCTCTGCCAGCATCATGTTGTAGAAAGTAAATCTTCCTTCCCGTTCGCTTTTCATTGTTCTTGTAACCAGCGTGATCTGCGTTGAATGAAATCCCGAAAGGATCCCGCAGGCCACCGTCACAAAAAATGCCGGGATAAAATGTTCACTTGAAAAATACGCTGCAAAATCAAATCCGTTTAGCATCCAGGGATCCCAGACGTTGATCAGAGAATGACCGTCAACAAATGTCATGATAAAAACGCCGACTGCAGACAGCAGCAAGATCGCTCCAAAGATAGGGTAAATACGCCCGATTATCTTGTCTATGGGAAAAAGCGTCGCAATAAGATAATAAACAAATATCACTGAATAAATGATCCAAGTTGAAGGCTCGGATGCGCTTCCGCTATAGCCAAATACCTGTGTTGCCGCAATATCTCCGGGAGTATATATGAATACTACTCCTACCATAAAAAGCACTATACAGACAAAGACAGTATAAAGCTTGTGTACTATCGCACCGGCATTTTGTCTGACCATCTCCGGCATCTGGATACCGCCCTCACGCACAGAGATCATGCCCGAAAAATAATCATGCATCGCTCCGCCAAGCACACAACCGATAGGAATTGTGATAAACGCGATAGGGCCGAACAATATTCCCTGGATAGGGCCAAGTATAGGCCCGGTTCCCGCAATATTAAGAAGATTTATAAGAGAATTCTTCCACTTGGACATGGGCACGAAATCAACACCATCTTGCTTGGTAAACGCCGGCGTCTCTCTGTCATCCGGCGCAAAAACCCGCTGACATAAACCTCCATATGCTGCTCCACCCAGGACCAGGATCACCAATCCTATAATAAATGTTTGCATTTTCCATTGCCTTTCCTTAAGATCATTTATTTTACTTAAGTAAAGGATATCATTTTTACCCTAATCTGTAAAATCATGCGTTATACAAAAAACATATCATGTTTCAGACTTGATACTTCAACCAAAAAAGTCTATTCTGTATTCGATGATAAAGCATAAAGAAAAGGAAAAGGCAAATGAAAAGAATTCTTCTAACCAATGACGACGGAATTGATGCAGACGGTCTTGTCAGACTTGCAAAAAGTGCCGTAAGGCACGGTGAGGTCTGGGTGGTTGCACCTGACAGTCAGAGAAGTGCCATGTCCCACAGCGTCAACTTCAGAGACAGCTTTGATGCATGGCGGGTTGATTTTCCGGTAGAAGGCGTCAAAGCCTATGCCTGCAGCGGTACGCCTGCTGACTGCGTCCGGATTGGAGTCTTAAACATCGTACCTGACAAACCGGACCATGTTTTTTCCGGTATCAATCACGGATACAATCTGGCTTCCGATCTCCAATACTCTGCTACCGTAGGTGCCGCCTTTGAAGCCTCATTTCAAGGTGTACACAGCATTGCTTTTTCCGAACATGCCATAGATCTTCATGAAGTTGCCGATCGTTATCTTGACGAAATAATGGATGAACTCATCGAACTTCCTTTGGAAGAAAACCAGATCTGGAACGTAAACTTTCCCGGATGTACAGTCGCAGAATGTAAGGGAATAAGAAGAGATTGCAAAGTTTCCACAGATGTATTTTATAAAGACAGATACAAAGTCACTCAGATATCAGAGGATCGGGCAAGCTATATGGTAGACGGTATCAGAAATTGGGATGCCAGAGAGGGATCGGACCTTCGTGCCATATTGGATTCCTACATCTCGATAGGTATTGCCACCAATATTTCATAAGATAAGCTGCTGGCCTTTGGTTTATAAGCAAAAAAGAGAAGTGCGAATTATCGCACTTCTCAAAAATTCTGCCGGCGACCGGGATCGAACCGGTACGATGTTGCCACCACGGGATTTTAAGTCCCGCGCGTCTGCCAGTTCCGCCACGCCGGCACAGATGAAGGATTCCATAAAGTAAAATGGCCCGCGAAAGCGAGCCATAAAAATGGACCTTCGGGGACTCGAACCCAGGACCGACCGGTTATGAGCCGGTTGCTCTAACCAACTGAGCTAAAGGTCCATATATAATGACCCCAACGGGAATCGAACCCGTGTTACCGCCGTGAAAGGGCGATGTCTTAACCGCTTGACCATGGGGCCCGGGTCGCCTCCTCATCAGCGACGGATAATATATTATCATAATCATCTTTGCAATGCAAGTGATTTCTGATATAATTATCCTGTTATTTTATGTGAGAAACACAATCCCTGTGTTTCCCTGAGGGAATCGAGGAATACATGCATTACGCAGTTGGTGATGTTCACGGAGCCTTCACGGAGCTCATGTGCATTCTGGACAAGATAAACAATCAGGATGACGATGCTATGATCATCCTTCTGGGTGATCTGGTCGATCGTGGTGAGGCCACTCTTGAGACCCTGGATTGGGCCATGGAGCATGTCTCTTCTGACGGCAAGTACAGATGTATCCTTGGAAACCACGAGGAGCGTATCATCACGTGGTACTATTCGTGGCGCAAGTGGAAGCGTCTTGCTGATGCCCGAGAGTCAGGCATAGACATGGGTCTTCCCATATCTCCGGAGCCTACAACTCACTATGATTTTTATAAGGTTGCCAAGGATCATGGCATCCTCTCAGTTGATGCCCTCCTTCCCTATATTCGTTTTATGGAATCACTGCCCTATCATATTCCTCTCACGCTCCATTGCAGTGATGGATGTGATCGGCTCTTTCATTTGGTCCATGCCTGGTACTATCCTGAGCTTGATGACGATTCCGAGGAGCAGCATTATGCTAATCTCTGGTCCCGACAGCAGGAAAGTGCAGGCTCAGATAACACCGAGATCGTAATACATGGCCATACACCGACTGTAGCTCCAAGCTACACCAACGCCTCCAATCGCAGGGACACAGATCGTCCCGGATATATAGTGAGACGTCCCGGCGGAGTGGATCTGGATTGCGGATGTGGCTTTATCGGCAGGCTCGGCAGCGAGGTCAGACTCGGAGCCATGTGTCTCGAGACCGGACAGGAATTCTATTCAGATTGTTGATAATGAGGTGCTGTGAATTCATTTTCACAGCACCTTTTTTGAAACGATGAGCATTTCAGAATATCCATAGCTCACGCAGCAAGTATGTAATCGGACTCACTGTAGATTTCTTTGCCGTCCAATCTTTCTCCTATAGCTCTAACTCTATACTCATAAAGACCATCTGTTGACACTCTTATACTGCATCCCGAAACAGCCGGCAGATCCTCTTTTTTTCCATCCGTCACTCTTCTTTTTGTTATCTCATACCTGATGGCCGCAGGCACACTCTGCCACTTTATACGCCCTCCGGAATATGTCACCTCGGGAATAGGAATATCATTTATACTGACTGTTCTCTCTGTATCAGCTTGAGAATAATACAACTGATCCCAACCGATATATGCTTTTACACTGACACTGTATACTCCCTCATTCATATCCCCTGCAAGTACGGTTTCGGTCTTACCTCCCGATACCCGTTTACTTATTTCGTCCTTGTCTTTTCCATGGTATGTTACTCTATACCCCTTTGCTCCCGGCACCGGATCCCAGCTTACATAAGCCGATCTGATCCACGGCTTAACACTGACATTACATACCTTAGTAACAAATCCGATCTCCTTCTCACTGCTCCAACTGCTACTTGTCATCGTTTCATCACACTTACCTCTCAGAGAAGCAAATGCTCTGATCCTATACCTGTAGACTCCGTTATCAACGCTTTCCCTGAATACATAGAATGGCTTTTTCATATCCTCATCCATACGGCAGTAAGACAGGAGTCCTCCTGAAAGAAATATCCTTTTCTCCCACTCTCCTGATCTCCCCCAGGCATCAACTTTACATCTTTGGATCTCATATCCACCTGCCCCATCTACCGGTGAGAACAAGACCGATACCTTTCCTTTCGCTCCTGTGTCACTTATCTCCAGGCTCAGAGATGGTACTGCCTGCATCTCTTCTTCCATTCCCTGGTCGCTATATGAATTTACTCTGTTATCATGGCGCCGGGTTCTTTGTGAGATAACCTTAAGGTATCTTTTAACCTCTAATCCCATAAGCTTCCCTGAGTCCCTGTCTTCCTCTATAGCAGATCTTATTTCTCTGATCTCGGACGCCGTGTAATATATACGACCATCAGATATCTCCCGGGACAAAGCCTGATCCAGATCATCCTTATAATCCCCCTTCCAAATAGATGCCGGAAGGAGGCTGTCAATTGCATCCTTATCGATATATCTTATATATGCGGTTGAAGAATCCTCTGTAGATGAAGATCCTCCGCAAGGCGTTTTATTTCCCCTGATATGATTACATGTAATATCAAGATCCTCATCATCAGAAGTCATTACGCATACTTCTCCCGGCCAAAGAGTACTATTTCCCTGACGATCTGCGGCACCGTAATAAACCCTTATCCGGCCGGATGCTCCGAGTTTGCAGAATGCCTCTATGTCAAAAGTTCTGTCTGCCGGATCAGTATATAAAGATATGCTTTTCCCCTCAAGAACTCCATCCTCTCTGTCAAGAGCGTATACGCACCCTTTTTCCAGAACAAGATCAGAAACCTTCTGCTTGTTCAACAGTTCATTGTCATACAGATATACAATCCGACTTCGGACTTTTGGAAAGGCATCCCATGACACATCCAGATGCACGATCACTCTGTTACTGCTACCTGTCATTTTTAGAGTAATACTTCCCTCTCTGATAGCGCCATACAAAAAAGATAATCCTGATATCCTGTATCCCGGCTTATAAAAATGACCGGCCATATCCCATCCCTCAAAAGAATACCTCTGGGAATAGTCCGTACCATCCTCAGACATCTTTTCTTCCCGAACAAAATAGGTTTTGTTGTTTTTGATATTGTCAAAAAGTTGATCTCCAACGGAAACAGGCATTATCGTAAAGTCAGCCTTTCCCTCATTGGCCTGCTGCCCGTTGTCTGTGTCATGATTACCGTGATATGTAATCCCTATAGCAAGGTCCCAGGTTGCTGTAAAAACATGATCCCTGTCATACACTTTTGCAATCTTTTTTGTATGATCACCGTCCTGATCATGCCATGAAATCTGCCTGAAACTTGATGATATGTCGTCCTCATTTAAAAAAATACGAAGTGTCCTTCCTAAAGAGATATCTGTATCAAAGGTTTGCTTTTCCTTCCAAAAATAAGGCGTATCCTCCTGCCCTTCAACTTGTATATCCTTAAGAGGACAATTCAGTCCATCCTTATAAATCGCATGAAAAAGGGCCGATAGATATATACTTCCAACTTTCCCGTTGTTCTCTTCTCCCAATCCGCTTCTAAGAGCCGCCCTGTGACCGCTGATAGTTTTAAAAGCCAGGTCAAAGGGTGCGTCTTGTGGCATGATACCATTACCCTTGTCTTGGCATAGTACTCCCGGCAATACACTTCCCCCTCCGGTTACCCTGATCACCTCTCTGCCCAGGGTCCTGTCAACATCTGAAATGGAGATCCTTGCTAAATGGGAATATACCGGCCCTCCATCATACAGAACTATATGCCCCGATGTAAGGTGAAGAACGCTGCCCGGATCTACCTGAGCCTCTCCCGTCATCAAAAAGGTTCCATTTTGATAGATCCCAAATCTACCTCCCGATGTACTGCCTCCTTTAAAAGAAAAGCTTCCGTTGTTATCAACTCCGCTCCTTCCTCCTGTTATCTTTCCTCCCAGAAACTCAAGAACTCCTCCGTTATTGATCCCCGTATCAGATCCATTTATCACTGTGCCCGAATTGCCTGCGCGAAATATCACACTACCCGGAATGTAATCTGTCATATCGCCTGCTAAAGAAGATGCAAGCACTGAAAGCTCTTCCTTTGAATAACTACTGTCCCTCCTTCTGAGAGAATCCATAACTATGCCTATCCACCCGGCATTGGACACACCGGTCTTTTCCGCGCTTATAAGAAGATCCGCACTCTCAGCCTCCAAGGCCCCCATATTATAAACTCCGGTCTCACCGGATATGCTTATATCTCCCTTAAGGACAGCTTCACCACCGTTGTAAAAGGCAGTCTCTCCCGAGTCCAGCGTCATGTTGGAAAGTTCTGCTTTGCTATGTCCCGTAGCAGCCTTTGAATAGTCAACCACAGGATACATATCGTGGTTTCCGGAAATCCTGATCACCTTGTCACAGGTCTCACTAAACTGGCTTCCACCGTTGTCTATACAATATCCATCTGATGAAACAAGGCTAAAATCCGAAAACTTTGCACTGATCCCCTCGTTGATACTGAAAATGCTCCCTTTTCCGCTGACTACAAGTCCCTTTTTTTCGCCGGTTATACTCACATCCTTAAGAGAAGGGCTACACCTTTTAAAACCCCCTGCCTTTCCGTCCAGGATGATCGTACCCACATCTTCCGGAATAGTGATATTTGATGATACAACTACGGAATCATATTTCTTTAGTTTTTCACTAAGTTCATATCCATCAAAACAGCGTCTGTCCTCCCGGGTAGTACCCTCAAAACTATACGTAAGATCCCTGATATCTGTATGCGCCTGGCCACTGTCATCCTGATAGCTGTGACTTCTCCTTACCACTACCCTGACCTTCCAATCCTCATGATCAAGAAGCCTGCCCAGTGTCCCCCTTATCCTGCTTCCATCGATGACAACGCTAAGCATCAGATCCTCCGGACAGGATATCAATTTTCCATCCAAATGTCTGCCGTATCCCGAGTAATCCGTCACCTGTGCCGATAAAACCTTAAACTCATCATCGCCCCCGATGCGACTTAAATCTTCGGTAAATACAGCCTCCATTGATCTGCTGTCAGATGATCCTGCTGCCTTTAATGATGCCAAGCAAAACACGCAAACCGTTATCAAGACAAGCAATACTATGCGAAGATTGGCACCACCTGCTTCAGTCGATCTTAGTTTCAATAATATCCTCCTTTTCTATCCCCGCAGGCTCAGGCAGATCAAAGCCCTTTTCCACAACGAATTCCTGGTAAAGACTGTTTTGACCGAAAACGTAGGGTAACCCCAATTCCTTTGCCTTCTCTGCCGACACGTAGTATCTGACTGTCATCGTCTGCTTCGGTGCTTCCTGCTCAAGAATTACAGCCGCATCCGAAGATATCTCTTTTATACTCCCATTGGCGGCTGTATAAGATGTTTCCACCCGGGCAGACAGTATCCCCTTTTTCACATCCGCTTCCCTGATCTCAAACCATATCCCCGAATCATCACTTTCTGTACCGTAAACCCCGAAGAAAAGCCTTTGCATAAGGATGATCATCTCCGAATCCGTAAGATCATCTCTTATTGCCCTATCCAGCGCCTCATAACAACTATCCCTAAGGGCCCTGTCCAGACTCTCCTGCCCCGATACCGGACCGCATATGGCAAATACCGCAATAACCACTCCTATAACGAGAAATATCGCCGATACTGATAATACTATCTGTTTCATCCGGCACACACTCCTATATATATCTTGCGGACAGATTGAACACCTGCTTTATCCGTAAAGGAAACGGTAACACGATAGACGCCCTCCTTCCCAAAGCAAAGCTTCTCTCTACCGGAAACAGTCTGATCTGTAACATCCATCTCCGAACTGTCCGTCACCTGAAGGATAAGTACGTCTGCGGGCCTGCTGCCTCCGTATAACACAATGTCACCAAGATCAAAAGTTTCCCATACATCAACACTACTGCATATCTCCACCTCGTAAATCCCACTTTGAAAGGAAGCCTCCATGTTACTGCCCGCTCCGGAAGCTGTTTCGCTACGCTCCGAGGCTGAAACACTGGTAAGAAGACTGCCCGATAGAGCCAGACCTGCCAAGACCACTGCTATTACGCCCAGGGTTGCAACAGCTGCCAGTATGCTTTTACCGTATTCCGAAATAAGTTCTCTCATATCATCTCAAGTCCGTAACCAGACTCCTTGTGTCTGTATATCCTATAACCGGTATACTGATCTCATATGTCAGTCTGGCCCAGCCATAGGAATCTTCGGACTCTCCCTCCCTTCTGTAGGTTTTTATCTCAAGCTGTCTGTCATGGTCTGCAGCGTCCTGCCTGCAGCTTTCCATCACATCCGGATCAAAGTATGAATCCTCGATCCGTCTGCTATAGTCACTAAGGGCCCTTTCTGCCGCTGTAGAATCGATTGACGAGGCGATCACCCCCATACCCAGGATCAGCAGGATCACAAGAAAGAATATCCCCAAAAAACTTTGAAATACACTGTCCATAACTCTCCCTATAATAGTGAAATAAAGTAAAAAAGACTTCCGGAAAATGCCAGTCCTGCTACTACCAACACTATGGATACCCCGAATTCTTCCATGATCTCTCTCATACCTAAACCATCTTTCCCATATATACAGAAAAAAGCAGGATCATATCCACAAGCAGCTTAAAACCTCCCGTCAGCTGCGGAGCCAGAAACAGAGCATACATCCCCGCTATGGCATCATCATTATGGATACCTCTGGCCTTATCCTCCATTTTTCTGCTGCGTCTTATAATGTCTTCGATCTGGCTTGAAGCATCTCCTCCCCCTCCCTCTGAAATGGAATAGAGCATCTTCATAGCTGATCTGACTTCCGGAAGCTGAAGTGATGCAAGAAAATCCGAATATGCACCTCTATCTGAAGGATACCTTCGCAATCGTCCTATCATCTCACGAAGCGGAGGCTTGAGCACTCCCGGTGCGCTCTCGTATGATGCCAATATTGCTCTTTGAACATTTTCTGTCTGCAGATACAAAGAAAGGGCCATGAGCCACTGCGGAAATACTCTCTGTGTCTCCCTTGTAAGCCTTTTTTTAAGCGCATGCCCGGCAAGCCTGTTTCCCGGTGAAGCCTCATATCTTTCCAGTCTCTCAAAGGCGGCATCAGCCTCCTCCTCGCTCATACTGTGCACATCTTCATCAAAGTATCCCACTGCCAGCTTTGCATCAGCCCTATAGTAAATAAGAAGATCCGAAACAAGGACAACACAGGTCACTATCTGAGAAACGGGATGATCAGATACATCTACACCCATTCGGCCGGCCATGATATAGACCATAACCGCAAGTATCAGTGAAATGATTATAGACAGCACCACATCCATACGCTTTTTCTTTTTAAGCTGCATCTGCTCATATACTCTGTCGGCCCAGGCCCTGCGATCCTCTAAAAGCAGAAGTATGCCTCCGCTGTAATCTCCGCCGATGTCCTCAGTCTGACAGGCAAACTCATGCATGGCTGACAGCCCCGGATAAGGATATACCTTTTCTATCATGGCAAGAGCTGATCTCTCCACGTCTTTTTCCGTATAGGTGTGATTGATATGATAGATAGCCCTGTCCAATACCTCACCCATAGGATCTCCCTCAAAAAGTTCCCGTACATCCATGAGGGTAACAAGTATCTTTCCGGACTTTTGAAAACTGTATAGAAACTGCTCCATGTAGATCCCCAGACTCGAGAATCTTTGCTGGCAAAATCTGTTTTTATAACTGTTGCGTATAAAAAAAGGAAGCATCACAAGACCCGCAGCTGCAACAACTCCGCAGGACACTCGGCCAAGTCCGAAAAACTGTCCCAGCATCAGGATCCCCGCAAAGAATAGAGCAAAGGTAAGAAGAGTCTTTTTTACGGAAAACACATAGCCGTAAGTGGTAAGCTCATCCGATAGCTTTTGTCTTGCCAAGATATGTGCCTCCCTTTCCTATTGTCATACCAAGTGCCAGGCCGGCATTCTCCATGATCTTCTGAACCTCTCTGGCTCTCTCCTCATACCCCGGATCCGGAATTGGATCATTGGCACCCAGCCTCTCTGCGATCTCCCTCGGAAGCGGAGTCTCTGTCATACGTCCACCGGATACAGCTAAATGGGCCGCGTTGACCTCCTTTGATCTGTAAAAGAACCCTACCTGATCGATATATCTCCTGATCACTTCCCTGCCATCTTCAATAAAGCTCCGCCGCTTGATAAGAACAGCTACATCAACAAAGGAATATATGTCGTTTAATAGTCTGCCCTCGCTTCGGGAACTGCCAGCCATATTGAGCATCCTGTCAGGCACGCTCAGAACATCATCTGCGTGAAGAGTGGTCATCCCTCTAACACCTGTGGAAAAGCCCTCGATCAGGTAAATGATCTCCGTAGATCTGGCCTCTGAAAGCATAAGCCAGGCAGGATTCAGCCGGAGGCAGGTTTTGATGGCCATGGTATAATCCATACAATCACCTATCCTAAGCTCCACACTGTCTCCGGTGGGTCTAAGGCTCGATAAATGAAGTTCCGGAGTGTCCTCAATGCTTATGATCCTCTCGTCTTCCGGAATATAACCCGAAAAGAATTTGACGCACTCTGTCTTACCCACTCCCGGCTCCCCACAAAAGACCATATTCATCCTGGCGTCAACGCAACTTTTCAGCAGCTTTATGACCTCCGCAGATGCATAATGCTCCCTTATCATGGACTCCTCCGTCATCCTCACAAAAGGCATGGATTTGCGGATACTGATGATCCTGCCCGAGATTGCTACGGACTCATGCACAATGGTGATCCGCAGTGTATCTGTCTCCGCCTCCAGGATAGGATAGTTTTTGTTGAACTGCTTACTAACAGTATTGGAAACCCGTCTCGTAAACTCCTCAACAAAGTCCTGACTCAGACTCACATCACTGCAGGCATGTCTTAGATTGGAAGAGGTGGTAAGAAAAAGCATCCTGCCATTGAAATCTATGTCCGTAATACTCTCATCCCGTACAAGATCAAATAGCGGTCCGAAATATGACTCCGGATCATCTATTATCATCCTGGTAACAGCCATATCCACCTCCCGCTCACGGCAGGGCAGAGGGAGTTACCGAAGCTCCCGCTCCCGTAGCCGACTCGAAAAAGTGACTTATAAGCCCGGAAAAGGCCTGCCCTACCACGCTGCCCTCATCTGAACCTATAAGTACCGATATCACTGCAATTAGTGCGAGTATGGCAACAACAGTAATAAGCGCTCCTCCATACTCTCTGATCAAATCCTGCATATCTGCCCTCCTGTCTTTTTTAGGTAGACAGAATCATAGACTCTTTTGAGCCCAAATACAATAAAGGAAAAATAAAGAAAAGATAAAGTTTTGTTTTAGAAATTATTTAGAATATTAAGAATTATTAATTTTTTATTTACTCTTTTACATTTGAGGGCAAAAAAGTATAATGGAAAGAAAAAACAAAGGAGAAACACAATGTCACAAAATCCTATAGTCACGATTACCATGGAATCGGGAGATGTGATCAAGGCTGAGCTCTATCCTGAGATAGCGCCTAACACCGTCAACAACTTCATTACTCTGATCAACAAGGGTTATTATGACGGCCTCATCTTTCACAGAGTTATCAAGGGCTTTATGCTCCAGGGCGGCGATCCCGATGGCAACGGCATGGGCGGCCCCGGATACTCCATCCGCGGTGAGTTCACCAACAACGGTTTCCAAAACGATCTGGCACACGATCCCGGAGTCCTTTCCATGGCACGTACCATGTTCCCCGATTCAGCAGGAAGCCAGTTCTTCATCATGCATAAAAAGTCACCTCATCTGGACGGCGACTATGCAGCATTCGGAAAAGTCATCGAGGGCATGGATGTAGTTGATGCCATTGCCAATACCGAGACTGGAATGGCTGATCGTCCACTTCAGGATCAGCGTATGAAGACTGTCACGGTAGAGACTTTCGGAGTAGAATACCCCGAGCCCGATAAAATTTAAAACAACAAAAAGGAGTCCAATCGGACTCCTTTTAATATGCATTTCTTTATTTGTTTACAGAGCCTCCAGAGCTTTTCTTGCCTCATCCGAAAGCATCGTATCAATATCGAATATCCTTCCCGCATCAGCACTCTTGGCAAACTCTGGATCAAGAGGTATCTTTCCGAGTACCGCAAGATGCTCATCAACAGCCACGGTATCCACACGACTCTCGCCGAAAACAGGAATATGCTTGCCACAATCAGGGCAGGCCAGATAACTGTAATTTTCTACCAGACCAAGAACAGGTACGTTCATCATACGTGCCATGTTGAGGGCCTTTTTTACAATAAGTCCTACAAGATCCTGAGGAGAAGTAACGATAACTATACCCTCGACAGGAAGGGACTGAAATACGGTAAGGGGAACATCTCCTGTCCCGGGAGGCATGTCCACAAAAAGATAGTCAATATCTCCCCAGGCTATGTCTGTCCAGAACTGCTTAACAACACCTGCGATAACAGGGCCTCGCCAGATAACCGGCTGCTCCTCGTCCTCCAAAAGAAGGTTCATTGAAACTATTCTGGTACCATCCTCTGCTATCATGGGATGTCCGCCCATCTCGTCGGCAACTATATCACCACTTACGCCGTAGATCTTGGGGATTGAGGGCCCTGTAATATCGGCATCCATGATACCCACGGAATATCCTGCTCTTCTCATCATGCCTGCAAGCTGTGAAGTAACAAAGGATTTTCCTACGCCTCCCTTGCCGCTTACTACACCGATAACATGTTTGATATTGGAGCCGGGGTTGGTCTCGATCGCAAAAGGATCACCGCCGCCTGCTCTGGAAGGACAACCCTCACAGCTGCCCCGGTCACAACTTGATGCGCTGGCACATGTTTCTCTATCACTCATCTTTATCTCCATTCAATAAATTTTCCCTCGCACAGCTCGGGATGAAAACGCTTAACAACGAAATTGCTGATATGATCAATTTTACTGCAAAATGCCATCGATCACCTTCGGAAGATCTGCAAGCGAAGGCACGCAGTCGAAAAGGACACCCCTTAACTCATCATCAGGCTCTGTCAGATCCGGTATCATAACCGTCCTGATACCTGCAGCCACACCGGACAAAACTCCGTTAGGAGAATCCTCTATACAAAGAGCCTCCTCAGGAGTAATACCCAGCTTGTCGCAGGCATAAAGATAAGGATCGGGATTGGGCTTGCCCTTTTTTACCTCGTGAGCGGAAATAACATCATCAAATCGCCCGGCAAGTCCGACATCGGACATGACTTTTGTAGCTCTCTCAAGAGCCGTTGCCGTTACTACCGCTGCAATAAGTCCCCTATCCTTAAGATAACCCAGTACCTCATCGATACCGGGTTTTAATTCAATACCACAACGAGATGCCTCCGCCATAAAACGAGTGGTCATGAGATCATGATACTTGTCGTAATCAAAAGCATCGCCATATCTGCCTGCCATCAGTTCGATGGAAGCTGCCCTGTACAAAGATCTCATATCAAGGGCATCCTGCGGCCTAAAGAAATCATAACCAAGTTCGGAAGCAATCTCCATCTCGATCCTGTGGTAGATCTTTTCTGAATCTATCAGTGTCCCGTCAAGGTCGAAAAGTACGGCTCTAAGCATACTACTTACCGGGATACTTTACAATGGAATCCACATCATACTTTGACAGGAACTTGCGACCTTCAAGACCCTCAAGCTCAAGAAGGAAGAGCATCTTGACTACTTCTCCCCCAAGTCTCTCAACAAGCTTTGCTGCTGCTGCCATTGTACCGCCTGTTGCAACAAGATCGTCTATAAGAACAACCTTCTGTCCGGGCGCGATGGCATCCTTGTGCATCTCGATAGTAGCCTGACCATACTCAAGGTCATAGGTCTCCTCGATGGTATCTGCAGGTAATTTGCCTTTTTTTCTCACAAGTACAAAAGGCTTGTGCATATTATATGCAAGGGGAGTTCCAAAGATGAATCCTCTGGACTCTGTACCGGCGATCACATCAAAATCAACACCCTCAAGCTTTTTCTGAAGTTCATCGATAGCAAGTCTGAATCCATCAGCATCAGCAAGTACAGTGGTTATATCCCTGAACATGATCCCCTTTTCCGGAAAATCCGGTATGGTACGAATATAATCCTCAACTTTTTTCATTTTTATCTCCTTCCCTATTTCCTAAGCAGTAAAAATCCGGGGACGCGCCCCGGATCTGATCACTTATAATTGAAATACCGTCATCATGCAAACATATCAAAGTTGCTTCCGATAACTGCATAATTGGTAGCACCTTTGCCTGCATCATAGCCGCTGGCTGCTCCTGAAAAACTCTGGGCAATATCATTGAAAGCCTTCTCAACACCGGCAGAACCACCGGTCTTCTGTGTCTGAGCTGAAGCTGTAGCGTATACAACAGGCTTCACCGGTTCAACAGCGCCCGAACGAAGTGCCTCGTTCTGACGAACCTTGTATGAATCGGAAATCTCCGACTGATTGCTAACCTGATATGCATTATTTACAGGTGCTGTATAGGAAACTGCTGACGCACCGCCAACCGAACCTACTCTGCCAACTGATAATGACATCGATACCTTCTTTCTGTAAAAGAAAATAAAATCCAAATAAAATTATACAACAGCGAAGGTATTTGTCAACAACTAAATCTTGTTCGCAAAATCCAGCAAAACCACTATATATTGTATAAAATCACTCATATTTTGCAGCAAGATTAACAAGATGTCCTAACTGCTGGTTTATAACGTCTTTATGAAGGGGATCCTCCACCTGTTCCTTAACCTTGGCATCTATCTCCTCCTGGATCTCGGGAGACAGGCCACTCTTGGCAAAGGAATAAACTACATTGGACTCCTTATCCGTATTGAGCTTCATGAGTTTAGCGTAGTTCATTGCCTGGGTAAGGATATCAAGCTTGTACTCTGTCTTAGGATTCTTATTGTAAAGATCCAGGGCATTTTCAAAAGAGAGCATGTACTTATGTCCACTGACATGATCGGCCATCATGCCATTGACCATGGTTTCCGCAGTGGGGCTTACCTTCAGCATTTCTGAATAAAGGAAGTTTTCCTCCTTATGATGATGGAAGTCCTCAACATACTTTTTGATAAAATCGATCACGCGGCGCATATCCTCATCCGAAACCTCTGCTCCCTCAAGGACTTTACAGCACATGGACTTTAAGATTTCAAGCATTCTTGAAATATTGGCGTGTTCTTCCTTAAGAATATCGATGCTATACATTGAAACAACTCCCTCCTATAAACTCCCTTATAAGTGATGTACTTACAATGGCTTCCGTGGGCATCGGCATGAAATAGTCCAAAAGTTTGATAAGCCGCTTTGCTTCGGAGTACTCCGGACATCCTCTGTCAATAGCATAAAGTTGAGGCTGGGCATAAAGCTTAAGTACAGCCATCTCATATATCAGTGCCGAGTTAAACATAACATCCGCCTCTTCCTGAAGCGGGAAGATATTCCTGGTCTCACCCCTGTGGACTGAATCCCACATAGCAATGGTTTCCTGAGCTGTAGTTCCTCTGGTCCTTGCATCCCGGACTATACGCCTGATCAGTCGTCCGTCCGTAGTGGAAAGGGGATTGTGCTCATCTATGGCGAGCTGGGTCAATGCCGAAATATATATCTTGAACTTGCTCTCCTTGGGAAGGGTATATGACAACCTGTCATTAAGACCATGGATACCCTCAAGAACAAGTATATCATTTTTAGCAAGCTGCATAAAGTTTCCTTTATATTCCCGCTTACCGATATTAAAGTTAAAGGTAGGAAGCTCTACTCTCTCGCCTGCAAGAAGCTTTTGCATATCCTGATTGAAAAGCTCGATATCCAGACCCTCGATAGCCTCAAAGTCCTTTTCTCCGAACTCATCGATAGGCATCTGATCCCTGTTGAAGTAATAATTATCAAGAGCCACCGGATGAGGCCTTACTCCCAAGGCCCTGAGCTGGACCGACAGACGATGCGAGAAGGTTGTCTTGCCTGAAGAAGAAGGGCCGGCGATCATGATAAACTTCCTGCTGGGATCCTCTGCTATCTGACGGGCAAGGGCACCTATACGCTCCTCCATAAGTGCTTCCTGAACAAGAATGATCTCATCTGTCCTTCCGCTGGCGATGGCATCATTAAGGGCTCCCACCGTGTTGATCTCCATAAGAGATCCCCATTCTCTGGATCTTCGAAGAGCGGTAAAGAGCTTAGGCGTAGCCTCCTCCTGTGCATCTCCGAAGATAAGCACAAAACCATCCTCATAAAGTTTAAGTCTGAAATCAGACAAATACGCAGTGGAAGGAACCATGTATCCGTAAAAATAATCCTTGCACCCGTCCAGATCATAGATATTGGTATTGGAAGCACTTCTGTATCGAAGAAGCTTTTCCTTGTCCTTCATACCAAAGTCCCTGAACATCTCCTGTGCAACGGCCGTAGGATATGCACTCTTGGTAATGGGAAGATCCTTGGCAACAAGCTCCCTCATCAGGGACTCAAGCTTTTGTAAAAAAGCTTCATCTACAACGGTTGTTCCGGTAATACTGCAAAAGTATCCCTGTCCCAAAGAGAACTCTACCCTAACTTGCTCATCATCCTTCAGTATATCAAGCAGCGCCCTCTGCATAAGAAAAACCAGAGATCTCATCATGGCTCTGCGCCCGTTCTTCTCATCCTTGCTTAAAAATCGGACTTCGCCATCTTTTTTAACTGTCTTATACAGTTCGCAAAGCTTACCATCATAGATACAAAGGACCAATTCCATGTATCTCTCCGGCTCCAATGAGATCGCAAGATCCCGGAGAGTTGTCCCCTTCTCTATCTCACAAACTTTTCCCTCATATATTATCTTACAAATATCACCCATAAGAATTATATAACCTCCCAGGGCTGGGCAACCGGATGGGTATACACCTTAAGCTCCGGAAAAGCCTCCCCTAAAAATGAAAACATATCTTCCATAAAAAGTTTTTCGATACCGTAATGACCAGCATCTATAATTGAGATCCCCTGCATTACAGCATCTATACCGTTATGATGATCTATATCCCCTGTGATAAGTACATCCGCACCCTGGGATATAGCTTCTCCGATAACGGACTTGCCGGACCCGGGACAGATCGCAGCGATACCAGCCTTGGCATCGGGATCTCCAAACATCCTGACTTGATCAACGAAAAAAACCTTTTTCACCTTTTCGCAAAGATCCCTAAGAGAAAGCGGTTTTTCCAGAGCACCGGTACGTCCTATACCAAATGGCCCATCCTCATCGCTTCCGCAAACATCCAGAACCACCGGATCTACCAGTCCAAGACGCTTAGCGGCCTCCTGAGCCATGCCGTAAATGTCATAGTTGGTGTGCATGCAGATAAGGCTGATACCCTCTCTGACAAGCCTCAGGACCCGTCTTCCCGTCATGTCATCCTCAGTCACTCTCGATATCGATGTAAAGATCATGGGATGATGGGTTACTATAAGTGACGCTCCCCGGGCCGCCGCTGCTTCTATAACCTCGTCAGTAGCATCAACGGCAAGGTATACTCCCGACACTTCTGCTTCCATATCACCCACAAGAAGTCCGGAATTGTCCCATGAAAGCGCGCTTTCAAAAGGGCTCCTTGCGTCTATGGTTTCATAAACCTCACTGACTCTCAATCTGTAATTCCTCCGATCATTTCAAGAAAAGCATCAAGTTCATCTTTGCGCTCAACAGGAACATCATCTATAAATGACATGATCTGCTGCTTTTGATGCCTCAAATAATCAATAAATTCAGGAGTTTTTTTCTCAAGCAGTACCGGCCCCAATGCTGTCTCCCTATCGGAAAGCTTTTTATACAGTCCGGTATCATACTTTACTTTTTCTATAACGTAATACTTTCCGTCTTCAAATACAACTCTCTCATCCAAAAAGGCAAAGCCCTCGTCCGAAAGAAATGAGCGAAACTCCCTGATGTTGGACTGGGGCGATAACACAAGCTCACTACATCCTTTTGCAATATCCATACCACCGGCAAGGATATCTCCCATGACATATCCGCCCATGCCGGCAATGATAACCGTATCCGGCTGCTTTTTACCCGAAAGATGGGACAGACCGTCTGATCTGACAAGCTCATATTTACCATCAAGTCCAAGTCCGGACATATTGTCCCTGGCAGCAGCCAGTGGTCCCTCACCTATATCGGAAGCAATAACATATCCTGCCTTACCTCGTTCTAAAAGAGCTCTGGACAAAAGTCCGTGGTCGCAACCCACATCACAGATAACATCAGCCGGAGATGCCATATCGAAAATGGCCTCCAGTCTCTTTGAAAGCTGTATCATCACTCCAGATAATCCTTGAGCTTGCGGCTGCGGCTGGGGTGACGGAGTTTACGGAGTGCCTTAGCCTCGATCTGACGGATACGCTCTCTGGTTACATTGAACTCTTTACCAACCTCCTCAAGGGTACGGCCTCTGCCGTCCTCAAGGCCGAAGCGGAGGATAAGAACCTTTTGCTCACGCTCGGTAAGGGTATCAAGAACCTCTCCCAACTGCTCACGAAGAAGAGTAAAGGTTGCCGCATCCGCAGGTACGGGAACATTGTCATCCTGGATAAAATCTCCCAGATGTGAATCCTCCTCCTCACCGATAGGTGTCTCGAGAGAAACGGGCTCCTGTGAGATCTTGAGGATCTCTCTTACCCTCTCAACAGGCATATCCAACTCCTCTGCGATCTCCTCGGGGGTAGGTTCCCTTCCAAGTTCCTGAAGCAGCTGTCTGGAAACACGGATGAGCTTGTTGATGGTCTCAACCATGTGTACAGGTATACGGATAGTCCTTGCCTGATCCGCAATGGCACGGGTAATAGCCTGACG
>JAEELH010000240.1 GCA_016288825.1 Lachnospiraceae bacterium
AGAGCACTTGTTAAGGCAGATGCAGAGTATCGTCCTACACTGAAGTCAGCCGGCTTCTTAACCCGTGATCCTCGTATGAAGGAGAGGAAGAAATACGGTCTCAAGGGCGCACGTAGAGCACCTCAGTTCAGTAAGAGATAATCCGCGTTTCTACAAGCTTTGCAAATACAAAAAGGGAATCACCCGCAAGTTTACTTGCAAGGGAGATTCCCTTTTTTTCGTATTTATAGCGCGCCGGCGCAACATGAGAATGACGCGGATAGCGTGCCCGGTGAAAATGAAGTCAGGAAGGATCAGATGGAAGTATGAAGAATGAGATTCCGGAAATGAGAACTGAGACAAGAATAAGTATACAAAAACTGTCGATTTTTATATTTGCAGCATATCATCTTAATATGATGGCGTGCAGCATTTATACAGACAGCCTTATAGGTTGGAGTGGAACGCTGTATTATGTAAAGATACTGATGATGGTCCTGGGCTATGCTGCATTTTATGGAAGCCGTAAGGCAGTTGGCAGCACTACATGGAGAAAGTACCTGCTGATTGCTTCCAATGTCATATACTCCGTCGGTTTGCTGCTGTTAATGATCATAGATAATATTATGATGATCACAGGAGTATCACTGGTAGTTATGTTTGTTCTGGGATATGTGGGAGGAGCAGTGTATTATTTCCTTTCGCTGAGAGTATCCGAGAATCCGCATGGCGGAAGAATTATAGGATTGGGAGGAGCGCTTGCATATATTCTTCATTATGTGCTGTGGGCGATGCTTAGACAGGAGGTCATCATGATCGTGGTCCTGCTGACACTCTTTGTCTTTGTTACATATATCGTTATCCGTAATCCCAAAGAATGGGCAACTTCCGATCCGCTGCCCTATGCGGATAAGATGAATACCGAGGTCAGACAGGATAACACAAGGGCGCTGTTTTTACTGTGCGGGCTGACTGTGGCAGCTCTTTTGTGTATGGGCAGGGCACACAGGATAGTTTTTAATACCTATGTTGATCAGGCGGGGGTTCTGTATGGATTGGCGAGACTCTTTGCCGTGCCGTCCTATTTGATCATAGGGCTGTTGTATGATAAGAAAAAAAGGAGTGCACTATCAGGTATAATGCTGCTTTCCATGATAATAACAGTGTGGATTCCGGCAGATTTTGTTTATATGTCCGTAGTGGTTCAGTATATTCGTCAATTCTGCGAGTCTTATATGATAGGTTATATCACCTTTTCGTTCTGGCTTCTGGCACCAAGGACGGATCGACCTGAATTATGGGCAGGCTTTGGAAGAATCCTGATGGGGTTCGAATGTCTGACAGGCCTTCTGTACACATACACCCGAAATGATAACATCATGATGGACTATATGATATGTATTGCTTTGACAGTATTGTCAGTTGGTCTTGTAATACCCGAGATAACCGGTATAATTCAGTCAGAAGTCAGGGACATGACCAGACAGGATATTTACAGCGAAACGGTATCCCTGCAGCAGGAAGAGGAGAAAAAAAGGCGAATACTGTTCGAACTTACCACAGAATTCAGACTGACACCAAGGGAAACCGATGTGGTAAGGATTATCCTGAGAGAAAAAGATATACGAACAAATGAAATAGCAGAAGAGATGGGAATATCACGGACAATGGTCTATCGATATATCAAGAGTCTTTATGAGAAAACCGGAACTGATAAAAAGCATGATCTGATCGGGGTACTATGCCGTGAATGATGTTGTGGATTAAATCGATTTTCCGGAGGTTTTGCACTATTTAGCCCATATTCAACCTTTTTTCAACCTATATGTCAGTACACTTTTTTCCTATAATTATTTGTATATAGGATACAGAATTTCTTCGGAAAGTCATAATTTGCAGAAAGGATGTGTTGTGATGAAAATGGAAAAAGGTAGAAAACTGATAAGTAAGTCGGTGCTTTTTTTAGGTATCCTTCTCAGCCTCGCGCTGATGTTGGGACTGATTCCTGTGATTAGTTTGACGGCGTATGCGAAGGATACGAAAGCATATGCTGCCTATGATGTAACAACAGATGCTAACAAAAATAAAAGCGGTAATGACCTGACGAAATTGCAGGTGAAATTCAATGGTAAGCCCTGGTACATCATAGCTGACAATTCTACCAGCGCCACAGCAGGAACGGTGACGCTGCTGGCAGCGGATACGAGTTTTGGCTTGTCCGAATTTACGATTGGGCTAACCGATGGTCAAGTTTACAGCAGTTCAACAGTAAAGGCTATCCTTGATGCCCTGACCGCATCTGGCGGTTCCTTTGCAGATGTCGCAGACACAATCGTGACCAACACGGATGCCGGAGGAAAGCTGTATCTTTTGAGTTACGATGAGGCTAATCAGCTTTCATCGGATGTGCTGAAGATGAGCTTTAAAAGCGGTAATGATTTCGGTCATGATTTATGGTGGCTGCGCTCGCCCAGTATAAACGGTTCCGTGTCATACGCTGACGGCGTTGATGGCTGGGTTACCGATGTCTGTAGCGGCGTCAACATTGAGGGCGGAATCCGCCCCGCTTTAACGCTCAATCTGTCAAAAGTCTTCTTCTCATCTGGATCAAATACATTTTCGCTGGAGCCGGCAGAAGACGAGGAGACCTCAGCAAAAGTAACCTTCAAAGTAGTAAACGGCTCCTGGAATGACGGAACCACGAAAAATAAGACAGTGACCCTCAAAGGCAAGAAGGGTGATACTCTGAAACTTTCGGCAGATCAGATCCCGGCAGTTGGCACAAAGCCCGCAAGCGGCTATGCTAAGGGAAGCTGGGATACCACGCCTGGTACATCAAAAGCAATAACAAAGGACGTAACCTACACCTATACTTATGCCAAGGCATCCACTGCTGCAGCTAAAGTAACAAAGGCACCCACTGCAAAGAAGCTTACCTACAATGGTAAGGATCAGATGCTTGTTGCAAAGGGCACTGCAAGCAACGGCAAGATGTACTATGCAGTGACTAAGAACACTACAGCTCCTAAGGCATCGGAATATAAGACATCGATCCCTACCGGAAAAGCAGCCGGAACTTACTATGTATGGTACAAGGCCAAAGGCAATAAAGGGTATAAGGATTCTGCTGTAAAGAAGGTCAAGGTTACTATTGCCAAAAGAGCTGAGCCCCTAAGTTTTAATACATCATTTAAATGCGTGCAATCTAATGGAAAAGCTGTAATTAGCTGGACTCCTGCCAAGAATATAGAGAAGGTTGAGGTATTTGCGGGTTATTGTGGAACAGATTATCCAAAGAAACCGATAGCAACAACGGTTAAAAATACCGTAACCATAAAGACAATCAATGGTAAAAAGCTCAACCAAAGGACTGCATTCAAGGTATACCTGATTGGATATGATAAAAATGGCAAGAAAGTAGGAGCGACGGTAACCGCCCATTTTGCTGGAAAAGACAACAAGAAATTTACCAACGTAAAATCACTTACACTCAACAAGACGTCTGCGACCATAAAGAAGGGTAATAGCACTTCGATAAAGGTATCCTCACTTAAGCTTGAGAGCAGTAAAAAGAAACAGATTTCAGCTTCACATGGACCAGAGGTTCGTTATACATCTACAAATCCATATGTGGCCAAAGTGAATGGAAAAGGCAAGATTACAGGAGTAGATGAAGGAACCTGCTATGTATATGCATATGCAAGAAGCGGCTATTCAAAATATGTAAAAGTAACAGTAACCAAATAAAGCAATATTAGGAGAGGCGGCCTGATGGCCGCCTTTTTTAATTGCAGAGAGTAGTTCATGCATATGAGACGAAATAAAATATAAAACTTTTCTAAATCATAGTATAATGTAATCTGGTAAAGTGGATAAAACGGTGCAAAATTTGATAAAATGGTTATTTATAAGGAGGTGCTTCTGTGTTTATTGCTCAGTGTTTTGTGGAATTCATTTTTTACAGTTTTCTTGGTTGGGTGTGGGAGTCCATATACTGCACCATAAATGAAAAGAAATGGGCTGACAGGGGCTTCCTCTTTGGGCCCATATGCCCGA
>JAEELH010000241.1 GCA_016288825.1 Lachnospiraceae bacterium
CTCGAGCAACTCCATAAGTCCCTGATCTCCGTCAGCCGATATCGGCGAGATGTAGAGACTTTCAAAATCATTTTTAAGATCCTGCTTGCCTGCAAGTTCAAATGCCTTGTCGCCAAGGAAAACGGACAGTTCCTTTTCTCTTGTAAGAACGCCGTCACCGCCGGACTCCGCTATCCTCCGGATCTCCAGCGCCGCTATCTTTTTAACGACAGTATTATCGGCAAGCCATCCGTCCGGATCCAGATCCTCCCCCGCCTTTATGTTGAGGATGAGTTTGTCCAGCTCCATCAGTCTGCGGAAGATATTGTCACGAAGCAGAGGCAGGTTACCGTTCAGGATGTTGTCCATCTGATGCGTCGTAAGGTCTCTGCCCGCAACTCCGAGACCTCTCGCCTCACGGAGAATGGAATTAATGGCCGTACTTATCCTGCGTCTGTCAGGCTTTGAGGTGGGGATACCTCCCACAACTCCCGGAATGAGTTCTTCCACCTTACGTGCGATCTTTATCTCAGGCTCGTTATTATTCTCAGCCTTTTCACCCTTTTTCAAGGACTTCTCAAGCTTTGAGTTATACTGCCCGACCTCCGCCAGTATCTCTCTTATGAGTTTTCTCGTAAGAGGTCTGCTGGCCTGCTCGTCCTTGTCGTAGAGATGGAGCATCGCAGTCAGTTTCGGTCTGAGCAGCTTCTCGTCATCCGTGGTATTAAGCTGATCGAGTATAACCGCCATGAAGCGCTGCCTGATCGCATAGTTTACTTCGGAAACGTCACCCTTTTTACGACAGAAATATCCGTTGTTGATAACCGTAAGCTTACCGCGCGAGAGGATAACCTGGCCGCGGTTCATGGTGCCTATCATGGCAACGAAATCCATATAGGTAAGTGAATTGACCGCGGCGTCATCCGAATCGCGGTGTGTCGTTACCTTGCCCGAAAGATCGAGCTCGTTTTTCTTGAAGCTGAGGAACTTTTTGATGCAGCTCTCAGCTGTCTTATCCTTATTAAGCGCGGGATATTTATTCTTTTCTTCCTCGCTGAAGCTCTTAACGGAATAGCTACATGTGCGATAGTTGAGATTGACACCGCGCTTCCTTGCCTCAAAATCTATAGCATAAGTCAGTTCGTTGGCCTGTTTTTTCTTGAGATCAAGTGCCTTCCATGTGTCAAAGGGCATGATCTTCTTGAAATCCTTTTCCTCATCGAGGAGTGTATTGAGCGTAAGCGTCCTCGTTACCATGGTATGGAAGGTGGTCATGTTATTGCCAAGCCACTTGGGATCCAGCATGGCCAAAGAGAAGTTATAAGTTAAAACCTCCTCAGCCAGCTGTGTCATTATCTCGTGCTTCTGCTCTCTGCCGCTCAGCCAGCGCTCAACAAGTGTCCTGTTCGCTTCGTCATCATCTGTCAAAAAGCAGTCCAGTGTTTTGGCGTCATACACTTTGTTATGAACGTCGTTGATCAGACGATCAAGCTCCCGGTCGCGCTCTCTGTCCGCATCTTTTCTGTTCTTCCGATCCTTGAGCTTATCTTTGAGCTGCTCCTTTTCCTGCCGGTACTGGGCACACATGGCGTCTTCTACACGCTTGAAACGATCCCTTTCGCGCTGTCTGTCGGCCTCCAGAGTCTTACCGAGGCGCTCATCGAACCCGGTGACATAATTGTTCTGTCTGTCGGCTATCCTAGTCGCAAGGGCAGTCTTTTCCTCTTCGGTATATACAAGATCCGCAGCATGAAGATTAAGGTTCCGCGCAGTCAGTGTCCCCCGGCGCCCGTCGGCCTGAACCGCCTTGGCGTTCTTTCTGAAGGCATCGCGGATCCTCTTCATCCTGACATAAGTCGCCTCACCGCTTTTGAACTTTTCCGCATCGCTGCGAGCCTGAAGCTTTTTGTCAGCCTTGCGCCGCTCTTCCTCAACATTTACCGTATCGTTTTTAAGGGTACGGTATGCTTTTTGTGCCTGCTTAACATTATTACTGAGTAGATCCATAATATCCCCCGTTTCATGCCAACAAAGACAACCGCTGCTCCGGATCATCCATCAAAAAAATATATTTGATTATACCATAAGGTACTGTACAGAACCTGTACTAAATATTCAAAAGTGGCTTGGGCATAAGGAATGCGACTGGATTCGAACCAGCGGTCTCGCCGGCCGCTTCGCGCCGGTCTCGGTCGGCTGCAAGAGGACGTCCACTGGACGTCCGCAGCCCCTACGTCCCTAAGACGTTAGGGACGAGGAGTCGCACTTTACATTTCCTTATAATGGATTCGAACCAGCGGTCTCGCCTGCCGGCTCGGTCGGCGGCAAACATGTCGTCCACCGGACGACAGCCGCCCCTACGTCCCTAAGACGTTAGGGACGAGGGGTCACTTCATATCCGGTTGTTTCTATGAAAAAAGAGATGCCAAACGGCATCTCTTTTTTCATCGATGCGACTGGATTCGAACCAGCGACCCCTACGTCCCTAACGTAGTGCTCTACCAAACTGAGCCACGCATCGACTATATGGATGTGGACCTCTCGGTCACACAGCTTTGCTAGTATACCACAAAAAAATCAAAAAGGGAACCCCTAAATTTAAAAAAAATTGATTTTTTTATGGATTCTCTGATATGAAGTCTCGGACCTGGCCTGCAATGATGTCCATAAGGCGTACACGAGCCTCAATCGATGCCCAAGCTATGTGAGGTGTTATGAATATCTTATCCCCAAGTTCCGGGTCCAAAAAGGGGCTTTCCTTGCTCATGGGCTCCACACAAAGAACATCAAGACCGGAACCTGCGATAACATCCTTTTTAAGGGCCTCAGCAAGATCGCTCTCAACTATTATAGGTCCTCTTCCCATATTAATAAGGATTGCGGAGGGCTTCATCTTAGCCAGTTCTGTGCTTCCTATAAGCCCCTCTGTCCGTTCATCAAGAGGCGCATGAATAGATACGATATCGGACTTGGCAAGCAGTTCGTCAAGGCTGACCTCTGTGTACTCCGTATCATGGTTTTTACCTGAGGTAGAATAATAGATAACCTTGCATCCGAAAGCCTGCGCTATCTGAGCCACCCTTTTTCCGATGGCTCCCAAGCCGATCACGCCCCAAGTCTTGCCCGACAGTTCATGGAACTGTCTCTCAAAATGAGTAAAAAGCCGATCTCCGGCATATCCGCCGGACTTTACATAATTATCATAATAGCCCAGATGCTCGAAAAGATAAAAAAGAAGAGCAAAGGTATGCTGTGCCACAGTCTCGGTAGAATAGCCTGCTACATTGCGCCAGGCGATCCCTCTGCTATCCAGATACTCTTTGTCCAGATTGTTGGTCCCCGTAGCGGTAACACAAACCAGCCTGAGCCTCTCCGCCGTGCTGATGGTCCTCTCGTTGACAGGAACCTTGTTGACTATGATAATATCCGCATCCCTGACACGATCAGGCACCTCATCCGGATCTGAAAAACCATAAGTCACAACTTCTCCAAAATCTTCAAAGGGTTTAAGACTGATATCATCTCCTATTGATTTTCTATCCAAGAAAACTATCTTCATGATCATTCTCCATTATATCAGGCCCTCAACAAACATCCTGACTTTGTCCATATCTTCCGTCGGCTCAAATCTGGCAACAACGCTGCCATCACGATCTATTATAAACTTGGTAAAGTTCCATTTGATATCGGAATTCTTTTTGTAGTTCCTATCGGTCCTCTTCATCATGATCTTCATCATAAATGCCATGGGGCCTTTGCCAAATCCGGTAAATCCCTTTTGCTCCTTGAGATAGGCATAAAGAGGCAGCTGATTTTCTCCATTAACCTCTGCCTTCTTCATCTGTTCAAAACGGGTATGATACTTAAGAGAACAGAATTCGTGTATCTGATCATCGGATCCCGGTGCACTGTCATCAAACTGATTGCATGGAATATCGACGATCTCCAATCCTCTTTCATGAAGATCCTCATACATTTGTTCCAAAGGCTCATAATGGGGCGTAAAACCGCAACCCGTAGCCGTATTAACTATGATGATAACCTTGCCTCTGTAATCAGATAGAGCCAGCTCGCTGCCGTCTCTTTTGGGAACCTTAAAATCATAAATACCTGCCATGTCATATCCTCCCCGATAACTGTGGTCTTATGATATCAAAAAGAGCTGAGATAGTCTATTACTTCCGCTACGAAATAAAGTGAACCGAAAACTACTGTCTTTTCATTACTTTGAGATGCCATTTTAAAGGCTTCCTCCAAAGTCTGTGCACAATCCGCCTTACATCCGAGCATAACAGCCGATTCCGCAAGTTTCTCGGGCTGCTGTGCCCTGTCACTTTGTGCCTTCATAAAAATAAAACGCTCCGCAAGGGGGGACATCTCTCCAAGAATGGCAATATGATCCTTGTCGGCCATTACGGCACATATAAAAGTAAATTTCTCTCCCGGAAAAGCCCGCACCAGTGATGCTGAAAGCGCCCTGCTTCCCTCGGGATTATGAGCCCCGTCAACCATGATAAACGGGTCGTCTTTAAGTATCTGCATCCTTCCCGGCCATCTGGCCTGAGAAAGCCCTGTCTTTACGATCGCACTATCAACTTCTCCTGCAAACTGCTTAAAAGCGCACAAAGCAGTGGCGGCATTTTGAAGCTGATAACTTCCGTAGAGCCCAAGAGTAAAGTCCGGATCCGTACTTAGTGCTTCCTCTATCCAGGTTCTTTCCTTATCAGTATAACTAAAAGTTATCTGCGAATCCCGGCAATAATCTCTAAGATAAGCTATGGCGTCCGGATGCATCTCACCAAAGACAGCCTTGGTCCCCTGCCGAAGTATTCCGGCCTTTTCCGCAGCGATCTTTTCCATAGTATCTCCCAGATACTTTGTATGCTCAAGGCCTATATTGGTTATAACGGACACCTCCGGAATAACCGTCAAGGCTCTTGTGGAATCCAGCCTTCCTCCCATTCCGGTCTCAAGGACAATAGTATCAACCTTTTGTTCCTTAAAATACAAAAGAGCCATTGCCAGACAAAGATCAAACATGGTAGCCGGAACCCCTGATCTTTCCTCAGCCCCAAGAACAATACTCCCCAGACGCTGAACATCCTCGCTGCTGATCATTCCCTCAAAAGGGTCCTCACCATGGGTTTCGGGACGGAGAACCCTTATCCTTTCTCTAAAGGATATAAGATGAGGTGATGTAAAAAGCCCGCAGGTTACACTCGATGCCTTCAGCATATAAGCAAGAAAAGCGGCACAGGATCCCTTTCCGTTTGTTCCCGCAATATGTATGACACGCATATCTTTTTCCGGGTTACCCAGTTCCTTTAACAGTATCTCCGATACCTCTCTTCCGCTGAGTGAACCGAACCTTCTTTTCTGACAAATATATGATACTATCTCTTCGTACGTCATTGATCAATACTCCGTAAAACACAAAGAAAAACCCCTGCTATTGCAGGGGTATCTCCATTCACATCCTAAAGCGCTGTAACATTGACTGCCTGTGGACCCTTTTCGCCGTCAGCGATCTCGTACTCCACCTGCGCTCCTTCATTAAGGGACTTATATCCTTCCATGTTGATTCCGGAAAAATGTACGAAAACGTCATTACCGTCCTCATCCGATATGAAGCCATATCCCTTCTGCTTACTAAACCACTTAACTGTCCCTTTCATTGTGTTTTCCTCCGTCTTGTTTACTTAGGGTTATATACTCTAACACACTGATGTATTATAACGTCAAACCTTCAAAATGTAAAGAAAAAATCATGCATCCTGACCGCCGATGGCAGGGCGGGTATATGTATGAAGTGCAGTCCTC
>JAEELH010000242.1 GCA_016288825.1 Lachnospiraceae bacterium
CTGGTCCTTAATTATATCAAGGGAACCCTTGGACTTGCGCATAACGGAAATCTGATCAACGCTGGTGAACTTAGAGATGAGCTTTCCAGAACGGGAGCTATCTTCCAGACGACCATTGACTCAGAGACCATAGCTTATCTCATTGCAAGGGCGAGGCTGGAAACTCCCACCGTTGAGGCTGCGGTTGCAAAGGTTACCGATAAGCTCAAGGGGGCTTATTCTCTGGTTGTCATGAGTCCCCGTAAGCTCATTGCCTGCAGGGATCCATACGGATTTAAACCGCTGGTTATGGGTAAGCGTGATAATGCTTATATCTTTGCTTCGGAGACTGCGGCACTTGATACAGTTGGTGCCGAGTTTATAAGAGATGTCCTTCCGGGCGAGATAGTAACCGTTAAAAAAGACGGAAGTATCGTTTCGGACACCAGCAGATGTCTTCCCAAGGAAAAGGAAGCAAGATGTATTTTTGAGTATATCTATTTCGCCAGACCGGACAGTTACATAGACGGTATGAGTGTGTACGAATCCAGACTTAGGGCAGGAAGATATCTTTACGAGGATTCAGGTGTAGAGGCTGATCTTGTGGTAGGTGTTCCTGAGTCCGGTAATGCAGCAGCACTTGGATATTCACTTGCATCCGGTATTCCCTACGGCACAGCCTTTGTTAAAAACAGTTATGTTGGAAGAACCTTTATCAAACCGGGTCAGTCCAGCCGTGAGTCATCTGTACAGGTTAAGCTCAATGTGCTTCGGGAAGCAGTTGATGGCAAGCGTGTTATCATGATAGATGACTCCATTGTTCGAGGTACGACTTCGGACCGAATAGTTCGCATGCTCCGCAATGCGGGGGCCAAGGAGGTCCATGTCAGGATTGCGGCTCCGCCCTTCCTGTGGCCATGCTATTTCGGGACTGATATACCGGAGAGGGAGCAGCTGATCGCATACGGGCGGTCAATTGATGAGATCAGGGAAATCATTGGAGCGGATACTCTCGGATATCTGAAGCTTGAGCGACTGTCTGAGATGGTTGACGGCCTGGGAGTATGCAGTGGATGCTTTACGGGTAATTATCCTATGGATCCACCGACAGTTGATATACGCGGCGATTATGAAAAGTAATATATCAAGTATAAAATGCGGATTTGTACTATAGACCTCTTGGCGACGCGCTCCCGCTCCTTGTTTTTTGGTCGCGTTACATAAGGCGGCAAAGTACGCCGCTAGCCGGACTACTAAGCTCGCTATGCTCGCTAAGGGTCCGGCAGGCATCGCACGTAAGCGGCCACAAAATGGCCGCTAAGTGCTCATAGCGCAGTAACGACTAAAAACGAGGGTCGCTACGAGGACTATAGTAGCAAATCCGCTATTTACACTTGCTGTATAGTAATGTTCGCTCCGCAATGTTATCATGTTGTAGCGGAACCAAAACATATTTGTTTAGTAAATTACAAGGAGTAGTTCAGTATGGAAACTAACAGATACATCAGCCCGCTTTCCGAGCGGTATGCCAGCAAGGAGATGCAGTACATATTCTCTGAGGACATGAAGTTTTCTACTTGGAGACGTCTGTGGATCGCTCTTGCAGAGACCGAGATGGAGCTGGGCCTTTCACAGGACGGTAAGCCGGTCATTACTCAGGATATGATCGACGAGATGAAGGAGCATATTACCGACATCAACTATGATGTGGCGAGAGCCAGAGAAAAGGAAGTTCGCCATGATGTTATGAGTCATGTTTATGCATATGGTCAGCTTTGTCCCAAGGCGGCAGGTATCATCCATCTGGGTGCTACCAGCTGTTATGTTGGTGACAATACCGATATGATCATCATGCGTGAGGGACTTCGCCTTATTAGGAAGAAGCTTCTGGGTGTGATCGCCAATCTGGCTGATTTTGCAGATAAGTATAAGGATCTGCCCACACTGGCATTTACTCATTTCCAGCCTGCACAGCCTACGACTGTTGGCAAGCGTGCATCTCTCTGGATCAATGAATTCATGATGGATCTGGAGGATCTGGATTATGTTCTTTCTACCCTGAAACTGCTTGGCTCCAAGGGAACTACCGGAACTCAGGCCAGCTTCCGTGAGCTTTTCAATGATGATGACGAGACCATTGACAAGATCGATCCCAAGATCGCTGAGAAGATGGGCTTTGGGGGCTGCGTTCCCGTTTCAGGCCAGACCTATTCCAGAAAGACCGATACCAGAGTCATGAATATCCTGGCAGGAATCGCGGCATCTGCTCATAAGATGGCAGGAGATATCAGACTGCTTCAGCATCTTAAGGAGGTCGAGGAGCCTTTCGAAAAGAACCAGATCGGTTCATCTGCCATGGCTTATAAGCGCAACCCCATGAGATCGGAGCGTATTGATTCACTTTCACGTTATGTGATGATCGACGCACTTAATCCGGCTATCACCTCGGCATCACAGTGGTTCGAGCGTACTCTGGATGATTCAGCCAACAAGAGACTTTCCGTAGCCGAGGGATTTCTGGCTACTGATGGAGTCCTGGATCTTTGTATCAATGTTACCGCAGGCCTTGTGGTATATCCCAAGGTCATTGAAAAGAGACTTCTTAGCGAGCTTCCTTTCATGGCAACCGAAAACATCATGATGGATGCCGTTAAGTCAGGCGGAAGCCGTCAGGAGTATCACGAGAAGATTCGTCAGCTGTCAATGCAGGCCGGTGCTGCAGTCAAGGAAAGAGGAGAGGATAATCCGCTTCTGGAGCTTATCGCAGATTCCGATGATTTCCCTCAGGATCTTGATCAGCTTAAGTCCCTGATGGATACTTCCCTTTATGTTGGCCGCAGTCCCAGACAGGTGGAGGTATATCTTCGTGATGTTGTTCGTCCGGTACTTGAGGCTAATAAGTCCGACCTCGGACTTACTGCTGAGATCAATGTTTGATCATTTAAAAAAATTTTTTTGAAAAAACATCTTGACATATGGATCAAAGAAGGTTAAACTTCATACCCATAAAGGCAAAGGCGTCTTGGAGAGTTGTTCTCCGAGACGCCATTTTTGTTTAAGAGAAATTTGCTTTTCAATTTTCTCTTAAACAAAAACGCTCCGCTATGGATGCGCACTCGCGCGAAAGGATATTGTTGCTAAAGCAACCGCGCTCGGCGCAAGAGTTTTCCAAGCAAAACTCTATTTGGAGTTCATTGCCTTTGTACTCTAACACACAGGAGGAATGTAGTTATGTGTTCTATTCTGGCTTTTTGCGGGAAGGGCGCCGATGAGGATGAAATTGCAGAGGCACTTTTCCAGACAAAGTCAAGAGGACCGGATGCCAGCCGGCTGATCGATACGGGCAATGGATATCTTGGATTTAACAGGTTGTCCATTATGGGACTTACAGATGAAGGCATGCAGCCCTTTGTAGTCGGCAACAAAAAAACATATCGGATCTCGGACAAATACAAGCTGGCAGATGATGCTGAATATGCTCTGGTATGTAACGGAGAGATATACGGCTTCAGACCACAAAAGGAAGATCTGATAACCAAGGGATACACTTTCATAAGCGACAGCGATTGTGAGATCCTTCCGGCCATGTACAGTGAGTACGGAACAGACATGTTTGAGATGCTTGATGCTGAATTTGCTCTTGTACTGTATGACAGAAAAAGTGATTCATACATAGCTGCAAGAGATCCAATCGGTATCAGACCTTTGTACTATGGGTTAACGGAAGCCGGTACATATGTATTTGCTTCTGAACCCAAGAACCTTGTTTCTCTGGTAGATAAGATAACACCTTTTCCTCCGGGACATTATTTCAAGGATGGAAAGTTTATCTGCTACAGAGATATGTCGGAAGTAAAAAGCTTCAGAGAGGATGATCATGAGGCAATCTACAGAAGCATTCATGATCTGCTGATCAAGGGAGTTGAGAAAAGACTGGATTCGGACTCAAAGGTGGGCTTCCTTCTTTCCGGTGGACTTGATTCTTCCCTAGTATGCGGAATAGCAGCCGGACTTATAGATCATCCCATTGAGACCTGGGCCATAGGAATGGACATTGATGCCATCGATCTTAAGTATGCAAGAGAGGTTGCGGATTACATCCATTCGGAACATCATGAAGTGATCATAACTAAGGATGATGTGGTGGCAGCACTTGAGCCGGTTATCAAAGCTCTTGGTACATACGATATTACAACCGTTAGAGCTTCCATAGGAATGTATCTTCTGTGCAAGGCCATTCATGAGAAGTCCGATACCAGAGTTATTCTTACCGGTGAGATTTCGGATGAGATCTTCGGATACAAGTATACGGACTTTGCTCCGAATGCAGATGAGTTCCAAAAGGAATCTGAAAAGAGGATCAGAGAACTTCACATGTATGATGTTCTCAGGGCTGACAGATGCATAAGCGTCAATTCCCTGGAAGCAAGAGTTCCCTTCGGAGATCTGGATTTCACAGACTACTGTATGTCCATAGATCCCGAAAAGAAACTCAACACCTACGGTAAAGGCAAATATCTTCTCAGAAAAGCCTTTGAAAAGGATGAGTTCATACCGGAGAGCATACTTTGGAGAGAAAAAGCAGCCTTTTCCGATGCGGTTGGACATTCGCTAAAGGATGATCTGGCCGAGCTTGCAGAAAGTACGTATTCGGACTCGGAATACGAAGAGGGCATTAAAAAGTACGATCATGCAAGACCTTTTACAAAAGAATCTCTTTTATACAGAGATATTTTTGAAAAGTATTATCCGGGACAGTCGGAGATGGTAACAGACTTCTGGATGCCCAATAAAAACTGGGAAGGATGCAATGTTAACGATCCTTCAGCCAGAGTGTTATCCAACTACGGTGACAGCGGAGTATAAAAGAATACGTATTTAAAGACAATGGCGTCTTGGGATATGAAATTATCTCGGGACGCTTTTTCTTATTAATTAAAGCAATACTTTTTATGAGAAAGGAGAGTAATATGAGTAACGTTAAGGAGTTGTTCGGTACCCAGGTATTCAACGACGAGACCATGAGAGAAAGGCTTCCCAAGGATGTGTACAAGGCGCTTCAGAAGACCATCCAGGAGGGAAAGCATCTGCAGATGGACCTTGCCAATGTTGTGGCAGAGGCAATGAAGGACTGGGCCGTAGAAAAGGGAGCCACACATTTTACACACTGGTTCCAGCCGATGACAGGCGTTACCGCTGAGAAGCATGACAGCTTCATCTCTCCCGAGGCAGGCGGACGTGTTATGCTTGAGTTCTCAGGTAAGGAGCTGGTAAAGGGCGAGCCCGATGCATCATCCTTCCCTTCAGGCGGACTCAGAGCCACCTTTGAGGCAAGAGGATATACAGCTTGGGATCCTACATCATATGCTTTCATTAAAGATGATACACTTTGTATTCCCACAGCTTTTGCATCTTACGGCGGAGAAGCTCTTGATAAAAAGACACCCCTCCTTAGATCCATGCAGGCTCTTGAAAAGCAGGCCCTTCGAATCCTGAGACTTTTCGGAAACGAGGATGCAAAGAGAGTTCTTACAACAGTAGGTCCCGAGCAGGAGTACTTCCTTATTGACGAAAAGCTTTATGCTGAAAGACCTGACCTGGTATATACCGGAAGAACACTTTTCGGAGCTAATCCTCCCAAGGGTCAGGAGTTGGATGACCATTACTTCGGAATGATCAAGCCCAGAGTAAAGGCTTACATGAAGGATCTGGATGAGGAACTTTGGAAGCTTGGTATCTATGCAAAGACAGAACATAACGAGGTTGCTCCCGCACAGCACGAGCTGGCTCCGGTTTATCAGACTACAAATATCGCTACAGATCATAACCAGTTGACAATGGAGCTTATGCGTACAGTTGCTCAGCGTCACGGAATGGTTTGCCTGCTTCATGAAAAACCCTTCGCAGGTGTTAACGGTTCAGGAAAGCATAATAACTGGTCGATCTCTACAGATACAGGCATCAACCTTCTTGAGCCCGGTGAGACACCTTCACAGAATGCACAGTTTTTACTTTTCCTTGTTGCAGTAATGGGTGCTGTTGATGAGTATCAGGGACTGCTCCGGATGTCAGTTGCAAGTGCAGGAAATGATCATCGACTTGGAGCAAATGAGGCTCCTCCGGCGATCATGTCTGTTTTCCTTGGTGATGAGCTTGAGCGCGTACTTGCAGCTATCAAAGAGGGCAAGGATTATCATGACAGCAAAAAGGAACTGATGAGTATCGGCGCAAGCGTTCTGCCTCATATTCCCAAGGATACCACAGACAGAAACAGGACCAGTCCCTTTGCATTCACCGGTAACAAGTTCGAATTCAGGAGCCTGGGTTCTTCTGCCTCGATCTCCGGACCTAACATCATCCTTAATACGATCGTGGCAGAGGCCCTTTCCAATTATGCTGATGTTCTGGAGGGCGCAGCTGACTTTGATGCAGCACTTACCAAACTTATCAGAGACGAAGTTATCAAGCATGACAGGATCCTTTTCAACGGCAATGGATATGGCAAAGAATGGCCTGAAGAGGCTGCAAAGAGAGGCCTTTTGAACCTTAAGACTACAGTAGAGGCTATGGAAGCCTTTGTTGAGGATAAGGCGGTTGATCTTTTCACAAAGCACGGTGTTTATTCCAAGTCCGAGATCGATGCAAGATATGAGATCCTGCTTGAGAACTACTATAAGCAGATCAATATTGAAGCACTTACCATGAGATGGATGGTAAGGAGAAATATTTTGGGTGCAGGACTTTCATATGAATCAAAGTTGTCCGAACTCATACTTAAGAAAAAGCAGGTTGGTATTTCCAGTGAAACGGAAGAGAAACTTTTGAACCGTTCTTCAGAGCTTATCAAGGGTATATATGACAGGCTTGAAGCACTGGAAAAAGCAATAGAGGGGGAAAAAGATATAGAGAGCGTACCGGAGCTGGCAAAGTATCATGAGTATACCATTCATGA
>JAEELH010000243.1 GCA_016288825.1 Lachnospiraceae bacterium
ATGTTCCCTTTGATCAAGCATTTTGGACAAGGCATATTTTCGAACACGCCGCTGCCAGTAGTAAAAAGAACTTTCCGTTATCCCGTTCTCAGCGCACCATTCTTTACGGCCGAGCTTACTTTCATTTGCTGATTGTATTATCTGGGCCCACTGTGCAAGCTTGACCATATCATATTCCCGATTCAAAAAGATCACCTCCGATAAAATAGTTTTCACTATTTTACCGGAGGCGACCGTCGTATTCATAGACACGAATTATATTACGCTTACGATGTTTTCAGACCAGGGAAGTAAGTTGTCAATAAAACTATAATCCGTATCTTCCATGTGTTCCGGGAGAACAGAAAGGATGTGATTCATGTATTCATAAACTTTAAGGTTATTAGCCTTTGCCGTTTCTACAATTGAATAAATAATGGCACTCGATCTTGCACCGGATAAAGTATCACAGAATAGCCAGTTCTTCTTTCCGACGCAGAAGTTTTTAATGGATTGCTCACTGGCTTATCCGAACATTCGCATAAGCCAGTGAACGCTGCTGCAAGGACTTTGTTATTGGAAGAAAGAACTGGCTGTTTTCAGACTCTACAAAAGGCGCGGACGCAAGTGCCTACACTTACTCCGTGATACAGACCGCAAAAGCTAACGGCTTGAATATGTATCACTACTTATGCTTTCTTTTGGACAACGCCGCCGGCATCGCGGAAAAGAATGCTGACCTTGAAAAATATGCGCCCTGGAATGAAGATGTAAAAGCTGAGGTACAGCGTAGATTTGAGAATAGCCTTATATAAGACACTAAATGATAGTGTTTTGCCTTAAAAATACGAATGCCGAAGACACCAAACGATTGTGTTGTGTCTTCGGCATAGTTTTTTATAAACACCAGAAAATATCGCGCTTACTGTAAATGTCCCCCTAAAAAAGCCATTTTTAAACAAAAAATACCGAATATAGTATAGCAATAATTCCTATTATTTACAAACAAAAGCACTTTCACATAATTCAAAAAGGACCTCCGAAGAGATCCTTTTTCCCATGTACATATTTTTCATTACTTTCAGGAAAACATGAACTTAAGATTATTTTCTAAGTATCATTACTTTTCCTCCCAACACTATCTTTTTTAAGCTGCCGTTTTTCTTGGCAACTTTTTTGCTTACGGATACAACCTTGTATTTTTTGCCCTCAACAGTAATCGTTGTGGGAACCGTAACCTTTTTATTATCTGAACTTATAGCTGTTACCTGTACTCCTCCTTTAACAACCTTGTATTTAACTGTTGTTGTCTTTCCGGAAGCAGTGCTCTTTTTAGTCTGGATAGTTACTGTACCATTTGCCTTAACTACTCTGTCAACGATTGAAGAAGAACCGTTTGCTTTTTCTACTTCTTTATGATACTTTGAGCTACCATCAAAATTTTCAACTTTAGAAGTAGTAACTGTCTCCCCTGATTTTTTTGTTACAGTCTCCTTAGTCTCAACTTTTAAGACCTTTCCGTTTTCGTCTTCGATCTTGCTTGTAACGACTTCTTTTTTATCAGTCTTTTCAACAGTTACTGTGGTAGTGATACCATTCTCCTCATCCTTAGTAATGGTTGTCACTTTACCGTTATCATCAGTAATTACTGTTGTTTTAGAGTCATCCTTTTCGTCTGTTTTATTTGTGTCTCCGTCAGTTTTGTCATCAAGCTCTGTACTGTCATTAGTACTTACAGTGTCTGTAGTTCCAACAGATCCTGTTCCGCTATCGGGTGTAGTCGTGCTGACTGTTTCTGTATTAGTATCAACGGTTACTGTAGTAACAGGTGTGCTGACTGTTTCTGATGTGCTCTGTGCAGTGCTCTGTGCCGGAGCATTTACATCGATCTCTCTTAACTCAATAGCCTTAGAGAACTCAAGGCAATCCGCTGAACCCCATCCGTCTGCAAGTGTGTCTACAACTATTCTGAGGCGAAGTGACTTTGTTTCATTTGCAGTATAATTAACGACTATATCTTTCCATTCATTCCATCCGGTAAGTGTGGTTGCTGCGCTCTGTGCAAGTACGTTATCGGACTCATCTATGATCTGAAGTTTAACAAGTTCTCCTGCTTTTCCTTCTGTCTTTATGCTGGCTTTATATGCGCCTGCACTGATCTCGATCGGCTTCTTGTAAGTTACTACTGACTGTGTAGCAGATCCAAGCCACCAGCTCATGCTGCTGTTTCCCGAATAAGGATTTTCACTGCTTGGAATGCTCTTAAGAGCTTCTCCTGACTTTTCAAAGTTGCTTCCGCTGTTAAACTCTGAAGCAGCTGCGTCAACCAGATTCTCAGGTACGATTGAAAGCTTATAAGTTACAGGAAGTGTTGTCATTCCCGAATAAGATCCGTCATTTACAACTTTAGAAAGTGTAACCGTTCCGGGGATTGTATAGATACCGTATACGGTTGTATCTATCTTTGTCAAAATATTTGAATCCCATTCAACGTTTTCACCTACAGATCCGTTATTATATTTAACATTAACCGTTGAAGGCATATCCACTGATTCAGATGTTTCTGTTATAGTCTTCTTTCCGGCGATAACAGAATCATATTCATCTATAGAAACAAGTGTTGACTTCGCTCCTGTAAATATATATTTCCATACGTTCAATGATGCCAGAGGATGTCCTGTTGAATCGAACATTGCCTCATTATCTACTGCAGATCCGCCATACCACAATCCTGCATCGGCTGAATCATACTCTGCTGAATAACTTGATGCCCAGCCTGAGCCCTTTGATTCCCAAAGTGACTTGTTGCTATTTACCTTTGCATCATATTCACTACCGGTAAGTCCTGTAGTATCTCCGACTGTGATCCATGCCGGCTCCCAGTAAAACAGGCCGATTCCGCCGCCGTCTTTTACTGCATTTATCATATTTCTGATCTGATTTGCCTGACCCTGAACAGTAAATGCTTCATCGGAGTTAATATTTGTATCATTATTTCCAACTCTTACTGTGTTAGCATGTCCGTCACTGTTTTCAAGTGTATATGCGTAACTTGTTTCAGCAACCATAACATCTTTTCCATATGTAGTACGTACATAATTAAAGATTGAAGTAAGATTTGCCTGAGTGCCATGCCAGTAAGGATAGCAGCTTGTTGCAAGAACATCATAGTCTACATTGTAATTACTAAGATTCTCTGCCCATTGTGTAAACATTCCCTTCTCAGGATTTGTCTCATGGATAACAACCTTTACTGAACTGTTATATTCTCTGACTCCTGCACTTCCTGCAGAAAAGAGTTTGCACATGTTTGCAATGTTCTTCTCTCCGATAAATGCTGTAGTAGTCTCATTACCAACCTGAACCATATCTACTGTATCTTTGCTTGGATCTATAGTATTAAGAGATTCAGTGATAAATGCCTTAAGTGCTGCTTCTTTTTCAGCTAAAGAATAATTTCTCCAAGCCTTAGGGACCATCTGCTTTGCCGGATCAGTCCAGAAATCCGAGCAGTGGAAATCTATAAGTGCCTTAAGTCCTGTTGCTCGGCAGGCGTCTACAAAGATCTTTGCCTTAGCTACATCATTATTTCCGCCGCCGTAACCATTTCCCTGTGCGTTATAAGGATCATTCCATACACGGATACGGAGATGTGTTACTCCTGCGCTCTTAAGAAGACTGCAAAATCCTTCTACTGTTGTGATCTCATTTCCATCAAAGTCATAAAACTTTACGCCGCTCTCAAACTCAGAGATAAGAGAAGAAACATCTACTCCGCGAATGAAGTTACTTCTAAGTCCGCTTACGGGTGTAACATTTATGGTTGAAAGTACGTAATCGGACTCGCTTGGTGTCAGAACTATCGTACCCTCAGAATCGTCATTCGATGTGGTTTCGTTACTGCCGGTATTATCGCTTCCTGTGCTGTCAGCCGGATCGGTGTCTGATGTCTTTTTTGTGATCGAAAAATCATCCATGCAAAGCCATGCACCTTCTTTTCCGCTTATCTTTACTGTGATCCAGTACTCTGTAGTATCAGATGCAGATGAAAGATCGATCTCTCCTTTAAACTCTGTAAAATTATTTTTATCGTTAATCGTTACGGCTTCGCCAAGAGGTGTATTGTCCTTATAGAAGCCGATAGTATTTTCTCTTCCGTTTGTATCCTTAGCATATCCACTAAGTTCATATACACCGGGCTCAAGGTTTACTGCCTGCCAAAGAGATGCTTCTCCATCAGCATAAAACCAGATCGCCCATCCATTTGCATCACTTCTTTTCGCCCACTCGCTCTGCGAAAATGTATTTGAATCAGAATCGGACCAATATCCCCATCCTTTATCATCAGCATCAAGTGCTGCCTCAAAATCCCCATTTACAAAGGATGGTGTAGTTTCTGCCGCGTATGTTGTAGTAAATCCTCCTAACATGGGGAAAGCTATTGTTGCTGAAAGAATTATAGATGCAATTTTTTTTATTTTTCCTGCCATAATAACCCCCTATTTGTTTTTGATATTTGCTTGTTGATCGTATTGTAGGCACGAATTTTTTTATTTTAAATATCAAAAACGGGTTATATGGCTTTATATTTGTATCATATTTGGGAATGGCGCATCTCCCCCTATGCATCTTTCACGGAATTGCTTAGGAGTCATGCCATAATGCTTTTTAAATATGTTATAGAAATGTGTCCGATTTGAGAATCCAAGATCTTCCGCTATTTCCGAAATCGCTTCTTTACTCTCCGCAAGTCTCTTTCCGGCTGCCTGCATACAAAAGACCATACCATAATCAAAAAGACTCATTCCGGAGTGTTTTTTTATAATTCGATTCAGATAATCGCCGCTATAAGAAAAGGCGCTTTCCAGTTCTTCTCTGGTCACACGCCCATTTTCACTCTTTAGTAGATTTGTGATTCTGGTGAAAAGAAGATCTTCATTTGTAACAGACAGATCTACCCTGGTACACAGATATCTCTGTGGCTGGGACAGATGATGAAGGAATGAACACATATAGCCGGCCATGAGATACGACGCGCCAAAATGAGGCTCTGTCGCCAGATCCATAACGCGGGTCGTAAGGTCATGAAGGATATTATAGGCATCATCATTTTCCATAGACGGGAAAAAATCAAGATAGTTTTTTCGTCCCGGATGCTCCATATCTTCTATGATAAATCTATAAAGAGGACTTTCATGTATCGACTTTTCTATATTAAAGATCGAACGGTCTCCGGACTCAAACATATCCATGATATATTCTCTGGAAAATCCCAGAAACAGTACAGATGCCTCCCCTTCATATCCCTCATAATGGCAGAGTCCACGGCTAACCATACAGCAGGAGCCGGCAGGATATTTATACTCCTGCCCCTCTATCTTCTGCGTAACATTTCCGCTGAGAACTATCATGATCTCAAAATAGTCATGGTAATGCCCCGGGTGGTTACGGTACTCCATAGCATGATGAGCAAAAGTTTCCTGTGACATATATGAATTGTCACCCGACAAAGTTACCGAGTTTACATAATCGTCATCGTCTGTTCCGCTGCATACAATATATGTAAGCTCATATGGCGCATTTAGCCTGTAAAACTTTGCTACACTTTTGTCATCATGATAAATATGAAAGGGCGCTACTCCCTGTTCGCTTGTATGAAAATGATTTTGATCCATCACTTAATTCCTGAAAGATTATCAATATAACTGAGGTATAATTCGATCATCGAATCATGGTTTTCTTTTATATAATCAAGGTCATTGTCTTTTCCGGCTTTTTCTAAAAGCTTCGCTTTCCCCCTCTAAAAACAGACAGCCTTCTACAAATTATCACTCCTCCATATCCCAAGGAGCGGCATTGATCTCCATGTTTACTTTTAAGTTGTCATCCAGGGACAGTTCCACTGTCCTGACATCACTGCGGGCACCAATACCCATTAACTTTGACACATCCGAATTTGCCAGTTCTTCCTCGTCCATCTCGTCAAGGAGAGCAAAGTCCATATCCCAGAAGCAGATCTCCCTGTAGTTCCTAAGATCCTCATAAAGCAGGATCATTTCCTCCGGACCGTAATCATCTTCGTCGTTTTCAGGTGGTTCCAGCTCCTCACATTCCTTTTCAAGTGCCTTTAGGACTACCGCCCTGTCCGGATCGGGGATACGCTCAATGGTAGTAAGCTCACCCTCTTCCTCAATGCCCTCAAAAATGGAATCTCCTTCAATATCATCAAAAAGTCCGTCTTCTGTATCTGCGTTGATCATATCTACTTCCCAGATTGCACTGCCTATAACACGATCAAGGACATACTCCATGGGAAGTTCAGGAACATACTCTTCCTTTGCCCGGAGTAGGCGGTATAGGCCAAGGAACTCCCGGTTCGCCTTATCTATCGGATAATCATCCGGCAGATAGCTGAGGGATACATTCTCCGCAAACTCAAGGTTTTGCATGAGAGCATCCATATCAATGACTTCATCCAGTGGCTTTTCACCGAGATCCTTATCTATCCCACCTGACATGGCCATGACAAAGGCGATCTCATCCTCGATGATATCCTCCATCATCCTTATCAGACGATCATTTATAAACTTCTTAACTATTTCTGCCGCTTTCTGGTCTGACGGCAGGGACGGTATCTTTAACATCTGTACTCCTTGCTTTAATGTATATTTGTACAGTGCCATTGTACTTGATTGCCATAAAATGAGCAACAAAAAGGGCTCCGATTTCTCGAAGCCCTCCCGTTAA
>JAEELH010000244.1 GCA_016288825.1 Lachnospiraceae bacterium
CGTCACTGCTATTTGCTGTATCTGTCTGAGTCTTCTCATCGGCAACAGCCACCTTGCAGCTGGTCAATACATATAAACCGGTAACCACGAGACATACCATGAGGATCACGGAAATAACCTTGGTTAACTTGAGCGCCTTCATAACTACCTCCTAACAATCCAAAGGTAAAAAAATGCCAAAGATTATTATATTCTCTTAATAAGTGAAAAGTCAAATACGTCCCATAAACATATTGGCGCCGAATCTTATTGCTCCGCCCGCAAGAACAGCAAGGATGACCGCCAGCAGCATGATCACAAACTGCAGATCACTGTGCTTTTTTCCAAAGGGTGTCTTCATAAAGATAATATATACTGCCAGTCCCACAAAAAGAGCCAGCACATTGATAAGAACATCAACAAATTCCATATCTGATCCTCAAACCCCGGAAGCCAAAAACTACAGGATCATTCCCAGAAGGCCGTAAGATACGATACTCATGATCACGGTAGCAATAGCCACTCCCAAAAGTTCACAAACCACAGCCTTTTTAATATCAAGTTCCAACAGGGATGCAATAATGCTTCCTGTCCATGCTCCGGTCCCCGGAAGCGGTATCCCCACAAAGAATATCAATCCCCAGAACTCCGATGCCTCTACCGCTCCGCTCCTCTTCTGGGCCCTGTTTTCAAGCCAGGTTGCAAATCCCTTGAAGAGCCTGGTTCCCTTCATCCATTCAAGTAGCTTTTTTATGAATAAAAGGATGAATGGGATCGGCAGGATATTGCCTGCTACGCAGATTGGGATAGCTACCTTGAGGGGAACCTTGAGCAGACTGGCTGCCAGAAGACCGCCTCTGCATTCCAAAACGGGAAGCAGAGATATTATAAAAACCACCGCCTCTCTGGAAATATACTGCCCCAGAGTATCGGTAAACCACATGACAAGTGATTCCACGTTACGCCCTCTCCCTCTCAATGTAATCCGTAAGCACGGATATCAGTTTATCCATGTCCGATTCCGTTCCGATGGATATTCTAAGATAATTATATACTCTCTTGCCTCCGAAGTGGCGTACATAGATCCCCTGATCCCTGAGATATTCAAAAAGGACCATGGCCGGTATGTATCCGTGACGGGCAAAAACGAAATTGGTTGCTGAAGGAAGCACAGCGAAGCCCAGCTTTTTAAGTTCCTCGGTGGTTCTCTCTCTGGTTGCTATTATCCTGTCAACACACTCTCTGAAATAAGCCTCATCCCTAATTGCTGCTGTACCAATCCCCAGGGTGATCCTGTCCATGGTATAGGAATTGACCGAATACTTGATATCATTGAGGCATCGGATCATATCCACACAACCTATGGCATAACCGATGCGGCTACCCGCAAGGGATCTTGACTTGGAAAAGGTCCTGATAACAAGTAAATTATCGTACTTATCCAAAAGCGAAAGAGCACTCTCTCCACCGAAATCAACATAAGCCTCATCCACGATGACCACGGAATCCCTGTTGCCGGAAATGATGGTCTCAATACTTGAAAGAGGCAGCGGCATACCTGTAGGTGCATTGGGATTGGCAATTATGATGCCACCGTTTTTCCGGAGATAATCCGAAGGATCTATGGTGAAATCATCAGACAGTGGGATCTCCGTATAAGGCACCCGGTAAACATCGGCCCAAACATTGTAGAATGAATAGGTGACATCCGGAAAAAGTACGGGGTCGGACCCATTGAAAAAAGCGAGGAAAGCCATGGAAAGCACATCATCACTGCCAACGCCCACAAATACCTGAGACGGATCCACGTCATGATAGTCTGCTATGGCATCCACCAATTCCGAAGAAGCCGGGTCCGGGTATTTTCTCAGATCGGTCACATCCACACTACTGAGAAACTTCTGAACTCCCGGTGCCGGAGGATAGGGGTTTTCATTGGTATTGAGTTTGATGATGTTCGGATCCGAGGGCTGCTCCCCGGGAACATATGGATCTACCTGCCGGACATTCCGGCTCCAGCCGTATTCTTTCATTATGCCTTTTTACCCTTTCGTAATTCGTCAACCTCTTCGATCCACATCCTGCCTGATGCATCAGAGGGCATTCGAAGATCTCCTCTGGGCGAAAGCGCAACAGTTCCGACCTTAGGGCCATCAGGAAGGCAGGACCTCTTAAACTGCTGTGCGAAAAATCTGCTGTAGAACACCTTCATCCAAAGAAGAATGTCATCTCTGGAGTATTCCTGTCCGAAAGCGGACTCAGCCAGACGGAGGACCTTACGAGGTCTGTATCCGTACCTGACATGATAATACAGGAAGAAATCATGCAGTTCGTAAGGGCCTACGATATCCTCTGTCTTCTGTGATATCTTGCCGTCCTCCGGTGGAAGAAGCTCGGGTGAAACCGGAGTATCCAGTATATCCAGAAGTGTAGCCCGAAGAACTCTGCTGCGCCCACAGCATTCTGTTGCAAAATACCTAACAAGGTGTCTGACAAGTGTCTTGGGTACGGAAGCGTTGACTCCGTACATGGACATATGATCACCATTGTAGGTAGCCCAGCCAAGCGCTAGTTCCGAAAGGTCACCGGTGCCGACTACGATGCCGCCCTCCATATTGGCAACATCCATAAGGATCTGTGTTCTCTCCCTTGCCTGAGAATTCTCATATGTCACATCATATACATCCATAGCATGTCCGATATCGGAGAAGTGCTGTCTCACACTGTCCGCTATGGGGATCTCTCTTAAGGTAACGCCCAGATTCTTACACAGTCGAAGAGCATTCTCGTATGTTCTGTCCGTCGTACCGAATCCCGGCATGGTAATGGCGATAATGCCTTTTCTGTCCTTTTTAAGTATATCGAAAGCTCTGGCCGTAACAAGAAGGGCCAAAGTAGAATCAAGGCCTCCCGATATACCGATGACCGCGCAGGAGCATCCGATATGTGATAATCTGCCGGAAAGGCCGCGGCTCTGGATATCCAGTATCTCCTCACATCTTGAGGAAAGTCCTGCCTCATCCCTGGGGACAAAAGGCGTAGGTGAAACACTTCTTGTGATATCAACTCTCGTCATCTTGAGAGAAAACCCAATGACCGAAGGATCATCCTCAGATGCCGAAAAGTTATTCATCTGTCTGCGCCTTGCCATAATAGCTCCCAGATCTATATCGCACACAAGAGATCCGCCGACGAAAGGTGCCTTCTCTGCCAGCAACCTTCCGTTTTCGCAGATCAGACTGTGACCGCTGTATACCACATCCTGGGTGGACTCCCCTGTCCCGGCATTGGAGTAGATATATCCGCAGTATAGTCTGGCGGACTGACTTTCCACCAGTTGTCTCCTATAGGCTGCCTTTCCGGTCAGCTCGTCGGATGCGGAAAGATTGACTATGACCGTGGCACCATCCATGGCCCTGTGACTTGAGGGCGGATCCGGAACCCAAAGATCCTCACAGATCTCCGCTCCTATCACAAGATGAGGCAGTTCCTCACACCCGAAAAGAAGCTCATTTCCGAAGGGGTACTCCTCACCTCTTATGGAAACATAATCATAGCAATCCGGTGCCGGTGTAAAGAATCTTCCCTCATAAAACTCCCCATAAGAAGGGATATTGGACTTAGGGACAAAACCAAGGATCTGTCCGTGACAAAGGCAGGCTGCCACATTGTAAAGACTCTTGCCCCTCAAAAGGGGAAGTCCCACAAAGATCACCGCATCCAAAGATGCCGTAGCCTTTGCTACTTCAAAAAGCCCGTCAATCGCCCCATCCAGAACCTTTTCCTGGAAAAAAAGCTCACCCAGAGAATAACCTGTAATGCAAAGCTCCGGAAAAACTATGACCTTGCAATCCGACTTAGCAAGTCTTTTAGCCTCTTTGACGATAGCTGCTGTATTGGTCTTCACATCACAGAGTTTGATCTCGATGCCTGCAGCCGCTACTTTTATAAAATCATCAAACACCTTTTCTTGCCTCCCTGATCTGTGCTATCTCCTGCGGAGTAAATACATATGCTCCGTTGCAAAAATGACATTTGACCTCAACCACTTCACCGTCGTTTATCATCTCATCAAGGTCTGCATCCGGCAGTGAAGAAAGTGTCTTTTCTATACGCTCCCTGCTACAATCGCATCTGAAGGAAACCTCCATACGATCCGTAATGTGCAGATCCATACCAGCAAGCACCCGCTCAAGCATCTCCTCGGGACTGTGTCCATCACTTAGCATAGCAGTAACGGGCGGAAGGGATGAGAGATTGGCCTCCAGTGCATCTATGACCTCATCCGATGCACCGGGCATAAGCTGAATGATAAAGCCTCCCGCACACTTTACGCTGCAGTCTCTGTCAACCAGAACTCCAAGAGCTACCGATGAGGGCGTCTGCTCGCTTACCGCAAAATAATAGGTCAGATCCTCGGCAACCTCACCGCTGCGAAGAGCCACCGTACCCACATAGGGCTCCTTGAGGCCGATATCCTTCATAACTCTGAGGAATCCACTACCTACCGCGCCTCCCACGTCAAGCTTGCCATCGGCTCTGGGCGAAATATCTACCTGTGGATTGGCCGCAAAACCTTTGGCATGGCCCATACAGTCAGCCGTTACCGTAATGCCGCCGCAGGGACCGTCTCCCAAAAGCTGAAGTGTGAGAAGATCATCCTCATCCTTCATCATGCTTCCCATCATAAGCCCTGCCGAAAGCGTACGCCCCAAAGCTGCGGTCACTACCGGAGAACAGTCATGCTTTTGTCTGGCGGTCTCAACCAGTTCTCCCGAAGTGATGGCAAAAGCCCGGACAAACTCTCCTGCGGCAGTTGCTCTTATCATATAGTCACTCATATCATCTCCTTATGAGAAAATGCTTATACTCTTCTGCTCAAAAATGCCCATATCTTTCGGGCGAATTCACCTTCACCCTGAAGCACCTCAACCTTGCGCCTGTTTTCCTCGGAAAATCCCACAAGTATGGAATGATTAGCCTCGGAAAGGTAATCTATGATACCGTCAATATCCGTTTTTGTATTCTTGGGACAATGGATATAAAGCCGCTTTTCTCCCGTGATATGCAAGGTATAGGATATGGAAAAATGATGCCATAGCAGTTTGTGGAGTGTTGAATACTTGTATATCCAAATGATCCTGTCGATAGGGATCAGTGCAATACCACCGGTGGACACCTCAATAAAAAAGTTATGGGTGATATACATATCATCTGTGGCCAGCTGGGGCAGACTGGAGAGTTCCTCCTCTGCCTGTGCCAACAACACCTTGGCCTTGCCGTAAGCCGATAGTCTTCTGACCGGCGGAGACAAAACAGGAAAAGCTATGTAAAGGAAATATAGGATGGCCATCAAAACAGCGTAAGCCGCGCTTCCAACATAGAAAACCATAAGAAGCCAAGCCTTCCAGCCTGCAGCATCCGGCTCGCTGAGTACGAGTTCGGACACGCTTGATGACATGGCATCCGCCTTCCACTCCAGCTGCTCTGCCAGACGCGCTATTATTTCTGAACGGATATGTCCCTCTCTGGTAATGCAGACCCTGGTATCCAAACCTGAAATATGCGGATCTCCCTGCTCACTCGTGATGGGATCCAAAAGGATGATATAGCACTCCCCATCCCACATGGTATAGTAATAATATCCCGTAGTCCGCCCCAGGAAAAACTGCCGCAGCCCGGTGAAGTATAGATCTCCGAACTTTGCTCTCACGTAGATCTGCCGATTCCTAAAGCTTTCGGATATCTGAGAGCCGTCTGATACTTCTCGGGGAAAAAGAAGGGATCCCATGGGAAAAATGATCCAGACAATCACCAGGATGGCTATATAAGTTAGAGGACCTCTCACCCGCTTGAGATAGAAGCTTCTGATACTTCTGGTTATATATCTGCTCTCGATTCCCATACTATGCTCTTGCATCCATCCACTTTAATAAATCCTTGTAGACGTCATGTCTGTCTGTTTCATTAAGGATCTCATGTCGGTCGTTGTCATAGAGTTTTTTGTGAACATCTGTCATGCCTGCGCGCTTGAACATACCGTAGGCAATATTGACCCCCTTACCGAAATCACCTACCGGATCATCTGCTCCGCTCACAAAAAGAATAGGTGTATCCTTATTCATAAGTCCGATATTGGACATCTGGTTATCAAACCGTACGGCATTGACCAAACCCCTGTAACCATTAAGTGAAAACATAAAGGTACACTTGGGATCGGCGTAGTATTTTTTTACATTGGCTACATTCTTGGAAAGCCAGCTGTTATCAGGATCCTCACCTGTCATATCAAATTTCTTGTACGAAGACCCGAACATCAGAGACGTAACGATAGGGCTTCTGTGGTTCCATCCTCTGAAACGTGCAGCTGTTCCTATGATCGTAAGGGCCAGAGAAGTCATACCGTCGCTGATGGTTCCGGTACCCATAATGATCGCACCGCTGAGATCATGAAGGTCTCCGCTTTTTGCCGCAAGGAATTTCCTTACCATGTAGGACCCCATACTGTGACCCAGGATAAAATGGGGAAGATCCGGATACTGGTCTCTGATCATAAGATAATGCTCGTAGATATCCTCAACCATAACATCATCCGGCGCATCGGTATGCATGATGCCCCAGTCCTCGTGGCTTTTAACCGACTGACCGTGACCAATGTGATCATGACCGGCAACAACAAAGCCGTTTCTGGTGAGGAACTCTGCGAAATCAGAGTATCTCTCAATGTATTCGATCATCCCGTGTACCAACTGGAGAACTGCCTTGGGCTTATCGCTGTCGGGAAGCCATCTCGTGCAGTGGATGGCAGTGTTATCATCATCATGGGATCTGAAAGTGTAGTTTTCTATCCTTGACATATCGATCTCCTTATATCACTCGTAAAATAAGTTCTCAGCAGGCCCGATGGTTACCTGTAATCATCTATAAGTACCTGCAGACTCTCCCTCCCATTATAACAGTTTATGGACGGATAATAAACAATTTGCATTATAATTTGCTCTCCTCTTCCCATAAGGGCAGCGTCAAAAGCCTCCTGTCCAAATTTGGAAATAAGATACTCATCCATCTGCTCTCCCTCCCGGAAGAATACTCCCTCCATTTTCCTGCCTCCGCCTATGTCAAAGGATAACCTTCTGTGCTGTTTTTCCTTGCCCATGGGGGTTATACGCACAAGCCGAAGATCCTTGTCGGCAAAGACCGGCTTTTCATTACCGTTACCAAAGGGTGCAAGAGAATCTATCTGCCTTACCAGATCCATGCTTATGTAGGAAAGAGGCATGGGAACGTCGATCACCACCTTTGGGACCAATTCATCCTCAGTGAGAGTGCAGTTTTCATTGATCCTTTTTCGGAATTCATCCACCACCTCCGGCTTCAGGGAAAGACCGGCTGCCATAGGATGCCCGCCGTACTTTACAAAAAGGTCGTCCACCTTTTGCATCTCTTCAAACATGGAATATCCGGGAATGGACCTGCCGCTGCCCTTTACCACTCCCTCTCCGTCACAAAGGACAAAGACCGGCCGATAAAGCTTTTCCTTAAGCCTGCCCGCAACTATCCCGCAAAGGCTTTCGTGAAGCTTTGGAATATAGACCACCATGACCTGGGGGATCTCCTGTCCCTCAAGGGCACCAAGTGCCATCTCCATGCCTTTTTCCGTAAGGACTTTTCTTTGCTCATTAAGAGAAAAAAGGGAATCAGCCAAGGCAAGAGCTTTAGTCTCGTCCTCCTCAAAAAGAAGTTCAAGCCCCATAAGGGCACTGTCCAATCTTCCGCTGGCATTAAAGCAGGGCCCCAGCCTGAAACCTACATGAAAAGCATCAAGTGCCTCTCCCCAGAGATCACACCTTTTTAAAAGTGCTGAAAGCCCCACGTTTTCCGTGCGGCTGAGTTTTTTTAGGCCATGATAAACAAGGGATCTGTTCTCGTCCCGGAACTCCATGATATCGCAAATAGCCGCGAAGGCAGCCATCTCCATAAAATCGGAAGTTGCCTCCTGCCTGCTAAGCCCCATACGTTCATAAAAAACAGCTGCAAACTTGTATGCAACCTGAGCACCGCAAATACCTGCAAAGGGATAATCATCATCTACCCTATGAGGGTCTACTACCGCATCTGCAGGCGGGAGTTTGTAAACCTTGTCATCTCCCTCCAGTTCAAAGGGGATCTCATGATGATCCGTAACCACCACCGTCATGCCGTAGTCTTTTGCCAGACTCAGAGCCTCCCTTGCGGCAATACCATTGTCACAGGTCATTATAAGTCCGATACCGGACTCGTGTGCCCGCTCTATCATCTGTTCGTTAACGCCGTATCCGTCATGGATCCTATGGGGGATATCGTAGTCCACATTGGCTCCGCACTTTTTCAGCGCACTTACCAGGATGTAGGTTGAGAATATCCCGTCCACATCATAATCTCCGATCACACGGATTGGAATCTCTCTTTTGACCGCATCCACCAGTATCTCAACTGCAGCAGCCATATCTTTCATAAGTATGGGGTCGTACTTATCCTCGGCCTTTGGATGCAAAAAGGCTTCCATATCATCCTCTGCTACGCCGCGGTTCACTAGGAGCCTAGCCGTAACGGGATCTATGGAAAGCCTTTCGGATAACTGTTTGAAATCTGCTCTTTTAGCCGCAACAACCCAGTTAGTCTTTTTTTCTATCATCTGACCACCTTTATGCCAGGACGTGGAGTTTGCCACAAAGGGAACGGAATCTCACATTTTTATGATCTCCCATATACTCTCCATCGGCATGTACTACCATGGGTTCGTCTGTTACGATTTCCATCTGCTGGGCATTGTATAAAAAGAATCCCTTTTTGCCCTCGTGTCTTCCCATAGAAAGGAAGGGAAGAAGGAAGAAGGCCTTCCATCTGGGGATCCCAAAAGCCGTGCACAGAGAAAGCTTGCCGTCTCTTGCACTAGCCATAGGTGCCATACGCACACCGCCGCCCTCTGCCCGAAGGTTCATGGCTGCCGTAAAGATCATCCTGGGGAAAACAAATACTTTGGATTTTCCGTCCTGCTTGAGGATCAGTCTCATCCTGTATGTATTCATGGAAAACAGAGTGATCACTGTTATAACAATATAGGTAAGTCTTCCAAGGCCCAGGAAGTTAAGGACCTTTTTGATCCGGGATGTAACCGCCTTTTTGCAAACAATAGCATCAAGACCGATACCTGCACTGATGGCAAAAAATCTGCTCTTGCTGGTCTCTCCTCTGGCGCCCGGGATCTCAAGTTGTCCGATATCCATACGACGACCGTCACCGGCTGCAAGGATACGATCAAGAGCTGCAGCTGCATTTTTAGGAATGCCTACGCCTCTTGCAAAATCATTA
>JAEELH010000245.1 GCA_016288825.1 Lachnospiraceae bacterium
AGGCTGATGACACCGTTATCTTTCTGGATGGCGGCACCGGCATGATCGGCCGGGATGCTACAGGAGAAAGGACCGATATCATACTTTCCCATTTTCACATGGACCATATAGCCGGACTCCCCGGATATCATGGTTTGTCCGATCCCGGACATACTACCATCATCCACGCTCCAACTCTTGAAAATATGGATTCAGGTATCATGGAACTGCGGGAGCTTATCTCGCCTCCCATCTGGCCTCTGGGGCTTGAAGGATACCCCGGCAATGTAAAGATCGTATCCTGCGAAAAGGAGTTTGAGATCGGACCTTTTTCCATCACCACCTTTGACGGACTTCATCCCAACGGATGCATAATCATAGTGCTTACAGTACATGACAAAAAGATCGTATATGCTACAGATTATGAGCACGACGGTGCCGGTGACAAAGCACTTATTGATATTTCCCATGAGGCAGATCTTTTGATCTATGACGGATGCTATCTGCCGGAGGAGTATCCCCGGTTCAAGACTTTCGGGCACTCGACTCCCGATGACGGTATCCGGGTCGCAACTGCGGCCGAGGCAAAAAGACTCCTCATCACCCACCATTCGACTGAGAGAAGTGATGAAGAACTCCGGGAAATTGAGGAGACGTATCGTCCGAGATTTTCGGACATACGCTTCGCAAGAGTAGGCGACATTTATCGTTTATAGCACATAAAAAAGCCATCCAATTGGATGGCTTTTAATATGCGATAAACTATAATTCAGTTTAATTAGTTAGTTTTTCGTGGCACTCTTTCAAATTCTCAATGATCGATATATGCTGCGGGCAGACTGATTCGCACTGACCGCATGATATACAGTCTGCTGCAGAAGGGCCTGCTGCGCAGATATCCCGATAAGCCGCAACCGACTCGTCTACCAGACCGTCCTCCAGGCGCTTGTTCATGGCCGCAAAGATGTCCGGGATCGGAATGGACTGCGGGCATCCCTTGGTGCAGTAACTGCATGCCGTACAGGGGATTGCCTTGGTGCTTCCCATGATCTGCTGTGCCTGTCTGATTATGGCTTTTTCCTCCTCGTTAAGAGGCTTGAAATCCTTCATATACGAGAGGTTATCATTCATCTGTTCAATATTGGACATTCCCGAAAGAACTGTCTGCACTCCGTCAAGAGAAGCCACAAATCTGATTGCCCATGATGGGAAGGAAGCATTGGGAGCATAGTCCGAAAACAGACTTCTGATCTCCTTTGGCGGATTGGCAAGCTTTCCACCCTTGACCGGCTCCATCACAATGATATTTTTGTTGTACTTGCGGGCGATCTCGTAGTTTGCTCTTGATGTAATAGTCGGATTCTCCCAGTCAGCGTAGTTTATCTGAAGCTGGACAAATTCAACCTCGGGATGCTGAGCAAGAAGCTCATCCAAAAGCTGAGGACCTCCATGGAAGGAAAAGCCCACATGCTTTATAAGGCCCTTGTCCTTTTTCTCCATAACAAAATCCCAAAGTCCGAATTTTGAGTACTTTTTATAATTACTCTCCATCAGGGTGTGAAGGAGATAATAATCAAAGTATCCTGCTCCTGTGCGCTGAAGACTTGTTTCAAACTGTTTTTTAGCAATCTTTTCCGTAGGCGCAAGCGTTGCAAAAAGTTTGGTTGCAATAGTAAATGAATCACGATCATGACGATCAACAAGGGCTTTTTTAGCTGCGTCCTCAGAACCCGGATACACGTGGGCCGTATCAAAATAGGTAAAGCCCGCATCCAAAAAGGCATCCACCATCTGTGATGTCTGAGGGATATCAATGCCAAGTCCCTTGTGCGGAAGTCTCATAAGTCCAAAGCCAAGTTTGTTAGAATTTTCCATTAGTCGTCCTCCATAGCTAGTTCAAGTAAACCTCCGGTTCGTTAAGAAATACATCCGTGATGCCCAGTTTTTCCAAAGCCTCCAGATCCATGCGTCCTCCTGTAGGTTTTTCCGGGAAGAGATGTCCGGTGAACCAGGCACGGACTGTGTAATCTTTCAGATCCTCTACCGGCAGGTCCATTGCTCCGCCGTAGGGATGAAGATCATTGGTTCCTGTACCTCCGCGAAGCTTGTAAAGACAGTCCGAAACACGGGTATCCAGCATACCGGTTCTGGCATTCGGCGCAAGGGAGCGGATGATCTCCATAGATCTTGCAGAAAAGCTTGAATATACAATATTGTCCTCAAGGCCCCTCTTTTTAACCATCTCAACTATGTCCGATTCCATACCCTCGTATACATAGACACTGTTCTTGAGCTCGATATTTATCTTGAATCCCTTTTCCAGTTCGGGAGCCAGAAGATCAAAAACCTCCTCCATTGTAGGTATGGTTTCAGACTCACTCTTGCCGGTATATATGTGGAAACATTTAAGTTCATCCAAGGTATAATCCCTGACAAAACCGTATCCGTCCGTGGTCCTGTCAACCCGCTCATCATGGATAACTACCAGCTTTCCATCCTTTGTTTTCTGAATGTCCAGTTCGATACCCACAAGACCTTTTTCAAAAAG